>PHEG01000017.1:0-10479 GCA_002842835.1 Alphaproteobacteria bacterium HGW-Alphaproteobacteria-2
GGCCACCCGCGTCTGCCCGACGCGCAGACGCGCGATCATGCCGATGGCATCGCTGGTGAGGCTGAAGAGGATCGCTGCGATCACCAGCGAGATGAGCAGGAAGCGCGCCTGCACGATGAGGAGCAGGATGACCGCGAAGGCGACGATGCCCAGAAGCCAGAGCTGCAGCGCGCGGCGGTCGCGGGGGCCGCGCGCGGCCGGGCCGGGACTGGGGTCTGCGGGCATTGGCGGGTCTCCGGGCGAAGGGCGCTCCCCCTTGATAGACGACCGCACGCCGCGAGGCAAAGTGATGCGTTGCGCGCGTGTCATCGGGGCTGTATGCCCACCGGATTTGCAACTATAGCGCTCATATGCGGGTGTCTCGTTTCCTGACCGGACAGCAGGCGGGCGGTGGTATCCGCCGCATGCCGCCTGCCGTCTTCCCGCCGCTTCTGGGCTTTCTCGGCCTCGGGCTCGTCTGGCGCAACGCGCCGGGGGCGCCGGGGGGGCTGCGCGATCTGGCCGAGACAGCTCTCGGCATGGGCGCGGGGGGCTTCGGGCTCGCGTTCGTGCTCTACGCCGTCAAGGTGGCGCTGCGCCCGGGCGTGCTCGCCGAGGAGATCGCCACCCTGCCGGGGCGATCCGGGCTCGCGGCAATGGCCATGGCCGTGATGCTGGCCGCCGCGGCGCTGGCGCCCTATTCGCCGGGTGCGGCGCCTTGGCTGCTGGCGCTGGCGCTCGGTATGCATGGCATGCTGGCGCTGGCCTTCGGCTGGCGGCTCGCCACCGGCCCGGCCGAGGCGCGGCGCGTCTCGCCCGCCGATCATCTGGTCTTCGTCGGCGGCATCGCCGGGGTGGTGCCCGCCATGCGCCCGCTTCTGGTGATCCATCTCTCGCCGGTCTCGCTGGCGGGCACGGCGGCGGTGATGCTGGGCCATGACGGGCTGGCGCTCGGGCTCGGCCTTGCGGCGCTGGTGCTGGCCGTGCTGCTGCTCGTGCGGCTGCCGTGGCTATGCACCACGGGGTTCAGCCCGTTCTGGGGGGCCTTCACCTTCCCCATGGTGGCCTTCGCGGGCTGCATGCTGCTCTTGGGCGAGGGCGGTAGCGGCGTGCTGCGTGGTGCGGGCATCGCGGCGCTGGTGCTGGCCAGCGTGACCGTCCCCGTGATCCTCGCGCGGGTGTTGCGGCTCTGGCTGCGCGGCAATCTCGCCGTCGCTTCGAACGCCGCCATCGCCTGAGGCCGTTTTGCGCCTTCCCTTCCCGCTGACCGCGTGAGATAGGGAAGCGCCAAAGCGGAACCGGGCCGGGGGAGACACCCATGGAGATTCGCGAGGCGCTCACCTTCGACGACGTGCTTCTGGTGCCGGGCGCATCGAGCGTTCTGCCCGCACAGGCTGATACACGCACGCGGGTGACACGGGCGATCGCGCTCAACATTCCGCTCCTGTCCTCGGCGATGGACACGGTGACGGAGGCGCGCATGGCCATTGCCATGGCGCAGGCGGGGGGCATGGGGGTGATCCACCGCAACCTCGACATCGAGGAGCAGGCGGCGCAGGTGCGCGCGGTGAAGCGTTTCGAGTCGGGTGTCGTCTACGATCCGGTCACACTGCGCCCCGACCAGACGCTGGCCGATGCGCGGGACATGGCCGCGCGCTACCAGATCACCGGCTTTCCCGTGGTGGACAAGGCTGGCCGCGTGCTGGGCATCCTCACCAACCGCGACATGCGCTTCGCCGAGGACGCCAGTACCCCGGTGCGGGTTATGATGACCTCGGAGAACCTCGCCATGCTGCGCGAGCCTGCCGATCTGGCCGAGGCCAAGTCGCTGATGCACGCGCGGCGCATCGAGAAGCTGTTGGTCGTGGACGAGGCGGGGCGGCTCACCGGGCTGCTGACGATCAAGGACATAGAAAAGGCGGTGCTCAACCCCTCGGCCTGCAAGGATGAGCTCGGGCGGCTCCGGGTGGCGGCGGCGACCACGGTGGGTGATGCGGGCTTCGATCGCTCGGCGGCGCTGATCGACGCAGGTGTGGATCTGATCGTGATCGACACCGCGCATGGCCATTCGTCGGCCGTTGCCGCGGCTGTGGAGCGCATCAAGCGGCACTCGAACGCCGTGCAGGTGGTGGCGGGCAACGTCGCCACCGCAGAGGCAACCCGCGCGCTGATCGGCGCGGGTGCTGATGCGGTGAAGGTGGGCATCGGCCCGGGCAGCATCTGCACCACGCGCATCGTGGCAGGGGTGGGCGTGCCGCAGTTGACCGCGATCATGGACTGCGCGAGCGCGGCCCGCGACAGCGGCACGCCGGTGATCGCCGACGGGGGCATCAAGTATTCCGGCGACTTTGCCAAGGCGATCGCGGCGGGGGCGCATTGCGCCATGGTCGGCAGCATGATCGCGGGCACCGACGAGAGCCCGGGCGAGGTGATCCTCTATCAGGGGCGCAGCTTCAAGAGCTACCGCGGCATGGGCAGCCTCGGCGCCATGGCGCGCGGCTCGGCCGACCGCTATTTCCAGAAGGATGCCGCCTCCGACAAGCTGGTGCCCGAGGGCGTGGAGGGGCAGGTGCCATACAAGGGCTCGGCCAGCGCCGTGATCCATCAGCTGGTGGGCGGGCTGCGCGCGGCAATGGGCTATGTCGGCGCGCCCGACATCGAGGCGATGCGCACGCAGGCGCGCTTCGTGCGCATCACCGGCGCCGGGCTCACCGAAAGCCACGTCCACGACGTGCAGATCACCCGCGAAAGCCCGAACTACCGCATGGGCTGAGGCTTGCGCCTCAGCGCATGTGGGTCTCGAGCCACTTCTCCAGCCAGTGGATGGTGTAGTCGCCGCGCTGGATGT
Source organism: Alphaproteobacteria bacterium HGW-Alphaproteobacteria-2 (assembly GCA_002842835.1). Taxonomy (GTDB): domain Bacteria; phylum Pseudomonadota; class Alphaproteobacteria; order Rhodobacterales; family Rhodobacteraceae; genus PHEG01. Next base: position 2,828 of record PHEG01000017.1, read on the forward strand.
CGGGCTCTTCGAGCAGCGCGTGGAAGAGCGGCACCGTGGTATCCACCCCGTCCACGATCAACTCGCCCAGCGCCCGCTTGAGCCGCGCCAGCGCTTCCTCGCGGTCGAAGCCGTGCACGATCAGCTTGCCGATCAGGCTGTCGTAATAGGGCGGGATGCGGTAGCCGGAATAGAGCGCCGAATCCATCCGCACGCCGAGGCCACCCGGTGCGTGGAAAGTGGTCACCGTGCCGGGGCAGGGGGTGAAGCCCGGCAGCTTTTCTGCATTGATGCGCACCTCGATGGCATGGCCCTGCACCTTCAGGTCGTCCTGGGTGAAATGCATGGGCATTCCGGCGGCCACGCGGATCTGCTCGCGCACCAGATCGACGCCGAAGATCGCCTCGGTGACGGGATGTTCCACCTGCAGGCGGGTGTTCATCTCGATGAAGTAGAACTCGCCGTTCTCGTAGAGGAACTCGATGGTGCCGGCACCGGCATACTGGATGGCCGCCACCGCCTCGGCGCAGGAGCGCCCGATGCGCGCGCGGGTCTCTGCGTCGATCGCCGGGCCCGGCGCCTCCTCGAAGACCTTCTGGTGGCGGCGCTGCAGCGAGCAGTCGCGCTCGCCCAGATGCACGGCATTGCCGCGCCCGTCGCCGAACACCTGCACCTCTATGTGGCGCGGCGTGCCGAGGTATTTCTCGATATAGACCTCCGGGTTGCCGAAGGCCGCCTGCGCCTCGGCGCGCGCGCCGCGGAAGGCGTGGTCGAGCTCCTCGCGCGTGCGCGCGAGCTTCATGCCGCGCCCGCCGCCGCCCGCGGTGGCCTTCACGATCACCGGATAGCCGATGGCGTCGCCTACCTTCAGCGCCTCGTCGAGAGTGGCCACGCCGCCGTCGGAGCCCGGCACGCAGGGAACGCCCAGCTTGCGCATGGTGTCCTTGGCGGTGATCTTGTCACCCATGATGCGGATGTGCTCGGCCCGCGGGCCGATGAAGGTGAGCCCGTGATCCTCGACCACCTGCACGAAATCGGCGTTCTCGGACAGGAAGCCATAGCCGGGGTGAATGGCCTCGGCCCCGGTGATTTCGCAGGCCGAGATGATGGCAGGGACCGAGAGATAGCTCTGCGCCGAGGAGGGCGGGCCGATGCAAACGCTCTCGTCGGCCATGCGCACGTGCATCGCGTCCGCATCGGCGGTGGAATGCACCGCCACGCTGGCGATGCCCATCTCGCGGCAGGCGCGGATCACGCGCAGCGCGATTTCGCCGCGGTTGGCGATCAGCACCTTCGAGAACATGCGCGCCTCACTCCACGATCATCAGCGGGGCGCCGTATTCCGCGGGCGAGCCATCCTCGACGAGGATGCGTTTGACCGTGCCGGCGCGCGGGCTGGAAATCTGGTTCATGGTTTTCATCGCCTCGATGATCAGCAGTGTCTGGCCCTCCTTCACCTGGTCGCCCACCTTCACGAAGGCGGGCGTGCCCGGCTCGGGTTGCAGATAAACGGTGCCGACCATGGGCGAGGTGACCGCGCCGGGCAGCAGCGCCGGGTCGCTCTCGGCGGCGGAGGGCGTGCCGACGGCCACGGGCTGGGCCGCTGGGGCTGGGGTTGCCGGCACGGCGACCGCCACCGGGGCTGGCGCCGGCGCCATCTGGCGCGCAACGCGCACGTTCAGGCAGTCGTCCTTGCCGTAATCGCGCTGCACCTCGATCTCGCTCAGGTCGTTGCGGCGCAAGAGCTCGGCCAGCGCCTCAATGAAGGCCACATCGCTTTCGCGGATTTCTTTTGTCATCGCAACCTCGGCTGAAGGCAGGGGCAACCGTCGCGCCGCCCCGCGGATCGCCCGCTTATACGCGTGCATGTCACGGGTGAAAAGCGCCCGCGCGTTCGGTCAATCCTGCCGATCGCGCAGCGCGGCGACCTCGGCCTGCATCTCGGCGAGCGGCAGGTAGCCGCGCAGCAGCCGGTCACCCAGAACGAAGCTCGGGGTGCCCGAGATGCCGAGGCGCTGGGCCAGCGCATGGTTGTCGGCGATCGCTCGTTCCACCTCGGGGGCGGCCATTCCGGCGCGGATCGTCGCGGCGTCGAGCCCCTGATCCGCGGCGAGCCGCAGCACGGCATCCTCGGTCATCGCGCCGCGGTGGGTCATCAGCGCATCATGCAGTGTGGCATAGGCCTCGGGCCCGGCCGCACGCAGCGTGGCGATGGCGGCGCGGGCGGCGACGACCGACTCCTCGCCCAGGATCGGGAACTCCTTCACCACCCAGCGGATGTTGCCGTCGCGCGCCAGCAGTTCGGTCACCTCCGGGTGTGCCCGGCGGCAGAAGCCGCAGCGGTAGTCCAGGAACTCGACCAGCGTCACGTCGCCCTCGGGGTTGCCGCCCACGAAGCTGTGCCCGTCCTCGAACAGTGCGCGGGCGCTGGCGGCGATCATCGCCTCTTCTCCCGCGGCCTGGGCAGCCTGCTGGCGGGCTTCCAGCACGCCGATCGCCTCGATCAGCACGTCGGGATGCTCCAGCAGATAGGCGCGCACCTCGGCGCGGAAGGCTTCGCGCTCGGGCCCGCTCATGTCGCGCAGATCGAGCGCCGCTGCCGCCTGTGGCAGGGCGAGCAGGGCGGCAAGCGCGAGGGCCGTGCTGCGGATCGTCATCTCGGGCATCTCCCTTGTCTGCGCCCGGGCGCTGCCGTGCGGCGGCGGCCTAGCGGGCATCCTTGGTGGCGGATAGCACATCCTGGGCGCGAAGCCATCCCGTCGAGCCCTGCGGCAGCGCCCCGAGGGCGCGCTCGGCGTGCAGCCGGGCGTCCGACGGCTGGCCCATCAGCAGGAAACGCTCGGCGGTCGTGACCGAGGCCTGGCCCTGCATTCCCAGGCGTGCCTCTGCCATGGCGAGGTCGCGCAAGAGGCGCGGGTTGGCCGCGTCATGCAGCCGTGCACGGCTCAGCGTGTCATAGGCCGCCTGCACGTCGCCCGAGGCAAGCTGCGCGCGACCCAGATCGGCTAGGATGACGTATTCGCGCGGGGCCAGTTGCACCGCCCTCCCGTAGGCCGCGGCGGCGCCCTTCACGTCGCGTGACTCGAGCAGGATCTGGCCCTTCAGCTCGTAGTAATACGGGTCGTCTGGGCGCATTGCCATCAGCCGCTCCATCTCGGCGCGCGCCTCGGCGGGCTTCGGTGTGCGGTGATGGGCGATGGCGCGCGCCAGCGCCGCCAGCTCGGGGTTGTCGATGCGCTCGGCCTGGCGCAGCGTGTAGGGCGGTGTGCGCAGGAAGGCCGAGAGCTTGATCTTCATGCGCTGGAACCAGTAGTCGTCCTCGGCCCGCGCGCGGGCGCGGGACGCGTCGTAGGCGGTGGCGTGGCCCTCGAGCCCACGGATGCGCTCGGCCGAGAGCGGGTGGGTCAGCGCGTAGGGGTCGATTCGCCCGGCCGAGAGCGCCTCCTGGCCACGGAAGATTTCCAGCACCTCCATCATCGCGCGCGGGTCGATGCCTGCCGAGGTCATGTAGCGCGCGGCCGTCTGGTCGGCGCCACTCTCCTCGGCGCGGGTGTGCACGAAGAAGCTGCGCATCGCGGTGTTGGTGGTGCCCGCGACGATGCCCACGCCGGCATCGGGTGCCCCCGCGATCGCCGCGGCGATGGCCAGCGCAATGCCGAGTCCGGTCAGCCGCCCGCCCGCCTGCATGTTGAGCGGCCGCCTTGCGAGGTGGCCCTGGGTGATGTGCGCCAGTTCATGCGCGATCACGCCCTGAAGCTGGGCAGCGGTGTCGAAGCGCAGCAGAAGCCCGGAATGGATCAGGATATGCTGGCCATCGGCGACAAAGGCGTTGAGGCTGTCGTCACTGACCACGAGGATGCGGATGCTCGACTGGTTGACGCCCGCAGCCTGAAAGACCGGTGCCGCGATCTGGCGCAACGCATGTTCGATGTCGGGGTCGCGCAGCAGCGCCTGCGCCCGCACGGGTGCCGCCGCCAGCAGGAAAAGACCGAACAGACTCAAGAGAGCGAGGGCTGCAAGCACCTGTCCTGCACCACGGCGCGGCGCATCGGGGCTGGTCATGCCTGTCTCCCTTCCCGTCGCATTCCGTCGCCGGACGTTGGTCCGGCGCCTGCCCAGCATATGGGGCCTTGGCGCGGATGTCCAAGAGCCGGGCGGCCCGGGTGGTGCGGGAGTGCCGCACACCCGGGCGCGCGCGTTCAGCCCGAGTTCGACCACCACCCGCGTCGCCGCGCCGCCGCCGGTTTCCCGGGCTCGGGGGCCGCTGCCGCGTCGGTTGCCACGGGTTCGTCCTGCGGCTCCGGCTCCGGAGCCGGGGCCACAAAAGCTGGCTCGGGGGCCGGCTCCGGAGCCGGAACCGCAGCGGCATCCTTCGCCGCACCGGCCGTGCTTTTGGTGCGCGGCTTGGCCGTGCCGCTGGCGCTTTTGCTGGCTGCGCCGGTCTTGCTTGAGGCCGGGCTGCGCTTGGCCGGAGCCTTCTTTGCAGTCTTCGGCGCTTTCGCTTCGGCGGCCATCTCGGGCGGTGCGGACTCTGCCGCTTCGGCCGCGGCGGGCACGTCGGAGGGCACCACGTCTTCCGCTTCGGCCTCGGCGGTTGCCAGGCCGGCATCGGCGGCGTCGTCTTCAGCGCCGTCGGGACCGGTCTCGCCGTCCGCCGCGCTGTCCTCGGAGTCCGCCGTCAGGGTGCCCGCGCCGCTCTGGCGCTGGCCGCTGCCACTGCCGCGCCCGCCCCGCTTGCGACGGCGGCGCTTCTTCTTGCTTCCGCCCTCGCCGCCGGTATCCGCTCCTCTCTCGGTGCCGGTCTCCTCCTCGTCCTCGTCCTCGTCGGCCTCCGCCTCGTCGGCCTCCACTTCGGGCAGCGTCATGTCGACCGAGACCACGGGCCGGGCGACCGGTACCGGGCGGCTTGCCGTCTTGAAGCGCTCGATGGCGAAGTCCGGGCTCACCAGGCTCGGGTCAGCCTCGATGCGCACCGAGAGCCCATAGCGCGCCTCGATGCCCGCCAGATGCTCGCGCTTGGCGTTGATCAGGAAATTGACGATCCCCACCGGCATGCGCACCAGCACCTCGCGCGAGCGCTGGCGCACGCCCTCTTCCTCGAGCTGGCGCAGGATCGAGAGCGCAAGGCTCTCGTCGTTGCGGATGAGCCCTGTGCCGTGGCAGTGCGGGCAGGGCTGGGTGGTGGCCTCCAGCATGCCGGGGCGCAACCGCTGGCGGCTCATCTCCAGCAGGCCGAAGCCCGATATGCGCCCGATCTGGATCCGCGCGCGATCGGATTTCAGCTTTTCCTTGAGCCGCTTCTCGACGGCGGCGTTGTTGCGCCGCTCGTCCATGTCGATGAAGTCGATGACGATCAGGCCGGCGAGGTCGCGCAGGCGCAACTGACGGGCGATTTCCTCGGCGGCCTCGAGATTGGTCTTGAGCGCCGTCTCCTCGATCGAGCCTTCCTTGGTGGCGCGGCCGGAGTTCACGTCGATCGCGACCAGCGCCTCTGTCACGCCGATGACGATGTAGCCGCCGGACTTGAGTTGCACCGTGGGGTTGAACATCGCCGCGAGGTAGCTTTCCACCTGGAAGCGCGCGAACAGCGGCAGGCCCTCGGAGTAATTCTTCACGTTCTTGGCGTGGGACGGCATGAGCATCTTCATGAAGTCCTTGGCCAGGCGATAGCCTTCCTCGCCCTCGACCAGCACCTCGTCGATGTCGCGGTTGTAGAGGTCGCGGATCGAGCGCTTGATGAGGTTGCCTTCCTCGTAGATCGGCGCCGGCGCGATGGATTTGAGCGTCAGGTCGCGCACCTGCTCCCAGAGCCGCAGCAGGTATTCGTAGTCACGCTTGATTTCGGCCTTGGTGCGCTGGCTGCCCGCGGTGCGGATGATCAGCCCGGCACCTTGGGGCACCTCGAGTTCGCCGGCGATTTCCTTGAGCTTCTTGCGGTCGGCCAGGTTGGTGATCTTGCGGCTGATGCCGCCGCCGCGGGCAGTGTTGGGCATCAGCACGCAGTAGCGGCCCGCAAGCGAGAGATAGGTGGTGAGCGCCGCGCCCTTGTTGCCGCGCTCTTCCTTGACCACCTGCACCAGCATGATCTGGCGGACCTTGACGACCTCCTGGATCTTGTAGCGGCGTACGCGCGACTTGCGCGGCTGGCGGATCTCTTCCTCGACATCCTCGCTGCCGACGGATTCGATGCGATCCTCGGGTGCCGTGGTCTCGGAGGCGGCTTCTGCGGAGGGTTCGGCCTCGGGTTCGGGCGCGTCCGCGGCGTCCGTGTCGAAGGCTTCCGGTTCCGGGGCGTCGAGGTCGATCACCGCCATGCCTGGGATGTCGGCCCCGGGCGCACCGACGGCGATCTCGGCGGCTTCGGCAAGACCGGTGTCTTCCGCCACCGCTGCCGGGCGCGGCTTGCGCGAGCGCCCGCGGCTGCCCGACGACCTGCCGGTGCGTTCGCCGCCGCTCTCTTCCTCGCTGTCGCGTCGGGCGAGTTCCTGCTCCTCGGCCAGGAGCGCCTGCCGGTCGGCGACCGGGATCTGGTAGTAGTCGGGGTGTATCTCGGAGAAGGCGAGGAAGCCGTGCCGGTTGCCGCCGTAATCGACGAAGGCAGCCTGCAGCGAGGGCTCTACCCGGGTTACCTTGGCGAGATAGATGTTGCCGGCGAGTTGCCGCTTGGAGACGGACTCGAAGTCGAATTCCTCGACTTTGTTGCCGTCCACCACGACCACGCGGGTTTCCTCCGCGTGGGTGGCGTCGATGAGCATTTTCTTTGCCATGTGAACTCTGTCGGCGCAGCGACCGCCCGCGGGTCTCGGGCGCAGGGGGTGCGGCGCGCTTGTCTGGAGCGACTGGCCGGGGGCAGGGCGCAAGGCTGGGGCGTCCGTGCTGCCCCCGTGCCCGCCGCTGTCTGCCCGTCGTGCCGCATCGCGTTTCTCTCTGGCGTGCATGACGCCCGTTGATTGCGCAGCCCAAGGGCCGTGCGCGGGCCTTGCGGCCCATGTCTGCCTGTCCTGAGATGACCCGGGCAGATGCCGCGAGCCGGAAGAACAGCGAAACCTCTGGCCCGCCGGACGCGCGACCTGCGCGTTCTGCAAACGGACTCGAGCAAGGATAGCGGCATTCACGCACCGATGACAATGCTGTTTTTCCCATCCGGCGGCTGGTGTAGGCTGTCGCCAAAACGGAGCAGGCATGGCAGGGCACTTCGCGCGGGTTCTTCTTGGGGTTGTTCTGGCGGCCGGTGTCTGGGCGGCGGCGCAGGCCGACGCGGGCGGCGCGCGCGCACGCGCGCTGCCCGAGGGTTCGGGCGTGGCGGGCACAGGTCAGGGCGGGGTGGTTCTCGCGCTTGCGCTCACCGCCGGAGTGCCCTGGCGGGTCTTCACGCTCGACGCTCCCCAGCGTCTGGTCGTCGATCTCGCCGAGACCGATCTTTCGGCGCTCTCCGGCGCCGATCTCTCGCGCAGCCGCCATGTTAGCCAGGTGCGGCTGGGGCTTTTCCGGCCAGGCTGGTCGCGGATCGTCCTGATGCTCGACGGCCCGCAGCGCGTGACCTCCGCCGGGCTGGAGATGCAGCCAGGAGGGGGCGCGCGGCTTGCCATCCGCCTCGAGCCGACGACGCGAGAGGCATTCGCCGACGCCGCCGGTGCGCCGCCTGGCGCGCTCTGGCCGCGCCTGCCCGAGCC
>PHEG01000017.1:10537-11767 GCA_002842835.1 Alphaproteobacteria bacterium HGW-Alphaproteobacteria-2
GGACGTCTTCGTGCCCTTGCAGGCGCGCGTGGCGATCGCCCGCGCGGCGGGTGCGGCAGTGCTCCTGTCGCTGCACGCCGATGCGCTGCCCGAGGGGCGTGCGCGCGGCAGTTCCGTCTACACCCTCTCGTCGGAGGCCTCCGACGCCTCGGCGGCGCTTCTTGCCAAGAGCCACGACGAGGCCGACCTGCTTGCGGGGGTGGACCTCGACGAGGCGGGCGATCTGCTGGCCGGGGTGCTGATGGACCTTGCGCGCACGGAGACCGATCCGCGCTCCGAGCGGCTGGCGGGGCATCTGCTTCGGGGCCTTGAAACGGTCGGGGCGCGACTGCACCGGCGCGCACACCGCCGCGCGGGCTTCGGCGTGCTGCGCGCGCCCGACATCCCCTCGGCTTTATTGGAACTCGGCTTTCTGTCGGAAGCGCGCGATCTGGAGAACCTGCTTGACCCTGACTGGCGCGCGGCGATGGCGCAGGGCATTCGCGCCGGTCTCGAGGCCTGGGCCGACGAGGACGCCGCGCTGGCGCGTCTGCTGCGCCGCTGAGCTGCGTCCGCGCCCGCCTTGCCGCCGATGGCCGGACGCGCTAGACCGCCGCGGCAGCTACGGGGGCCAGGGTCGGCCATGCGCCAGAAAGACAGAAGCACGCGGGAGATACTCGGCTGGGTCTGGCGCGGCTATCTGCACCGCCACCTGGCCGTGCTCTGCGCCGCCATCACCTTGATGATCCTCAACGGCGGCACCGCCGGGATTACCGCCTACCTCGTGAAGCCGGTGTTCGACGATGTGCTCGTTCGGGGCGATCGTCTGGCCATGTACGGGGTCGCGGCGGTGGTGGGGGTTGTGTTTTTCGTGAAGGCGCTCTCCGGATTCGGTCAGCGCTTCCTGACCAATGTCGTGGGCCAGAAGGTGGGTGCGGCCATGCAGCGCGACATGCTGGCGCACATGCTCTCGCTCGACAGCGCCTGGTTTCACGGCAATTCGCCGGGCGCGCTGATCGAGCGGCTGCGCGGTGACACGACGAGCGTGCAGCATGTCTGGAACGCGCTGATCTCGAAGGTCGGGCGCGATATCGTCGCGCTCGTCTCGCTCTTCGGCGTGATGCTTTCGATCAACTGGACCTGGGCGCTGATCGCGATGGCGGGCGGGCCGCTCCTGATCCTGCCGCTGACCCATTTCAACCGGCAGGTGCGCCGGAAGACCCGCGCGGCGCGCGGCGCGGCCGGGCTCCT
>PHEG01000377.1 GCA_002842835.1 Alphaproteobacteria bacterium HGW-Alphaproteobacteria-2
CTGGCGGCTGAACCGGGGCGTTCCGCGCGCGGCCTGAGCCTCACCAGCACCACCCCGCCCGACGCGGCACGCGCAGCGCCAGCATCGGCATCAGCCAGGGCCAGCGAAAGCGCCGCAGGTCGAGCGCCTCGTGCACGCCCGTGCTCTCCTCGCCCCAGAGCCGGGTGCGCACTCCGGCGCGGCAATAGAAGGGCGCATCCAGCATCGCTTTGACCTGCCGCGGGGTCGTGCCCGCATCGGCCCGCGTCTCGCGCCGCACGCCCCACAGGCTGCGCGCGAAGCGGGTCGGCGGTGGCGCCTCCACGGCCCGCGCATTGCCTGAAGTGTCGAACCGCAGCGCCGCCGAGAGCGTGCTGCCGTCGCGCCGCGTGGCGTCGTAGAAACAGGCGGCACCATCGTTCAGCGGGTAGCGGCCCCAGGTCCAGAAGTCGAAGTCCTGTTCCAGCGCGCGGCTGCCGGAATTGGCGTCGAAATAGCCGTGTCCTTCCCAGGTCCAGCCCGGGCGGTCGAGCGCCACCTCGATCCGGGCCACCGGCGCGAAGGGCCGCCAGCGATGCGCCCAGCGGCAGCGACGAGACCTCGTCGATCGTGATCTCCAGGTGATCGCCGCGCCAGCGCAGGGCGCTCGGCCCCACCTCCAGCGCGTCGGGTGTGGCGCGCAGCGCGGCGCGGCCCCGGTCGGTCATGGTGAAGCGGCCGCCGGGACCGTAGGTGGCGACGTTGATGCAGCAGTGGTTCGTCGGGTCGCGCCGCCCCGACCAGCGATACCAGGGCGAGAACACCGAACCGATGAAGCCGATCACCGAGACGGCGCGCGTCCCGTCGTCGCTGATGCCGTCGACATACCACCAGGCATAGCCGCCGGGCGGGACAGAGGCATCGAAGCGCGGTCGGCGAGGATTGCCTGTGCTGCATGCTTCCCCGAGAGCGCCGCCATCGGCACACCTGCACCCGGATGCGTCCCCCCGCCCGTGAGGTAGAGCCCCCGGAGCCCCGAGCGCGCCCGCGGCCGGGCCAGCGCTGCCGTGAGTCCCTGCGGGCTCTGCCCGTAGAGCGCCCCCGCCGAGCCCGGAAAGAGGCTCTCGAAGCGGCGCGGTGTGGCCAGCGCCGCCACCCCCGGCAGCGGATCGAAGCGCAGCCCGAACCGGGCCAGCGTAGAGAATGTGCGGACGTGGCATGCGGCGAAATCCTCGGCGGGGGCGGTGCGGCCGTCAAGCGGCGGCGCGTTCAGGATGATCTCGTAGCGCTCTACCCCGGGTGGCGGGGCGGGCTGCCCGCGATCCTCGGCGCAGACATAGATCGGCCCGGCGCAGGGTGACATGGGCCAAGTGCGCCACATCGGGGCCTAGTCGCCCGGTGGCCAGCGCGCGCGGGTCGCCGTTGAAAAGCACCGCGCGCGCGCGCAGATACGTGCCATCGGAGAACCTGACGCCGGTCGCGCGGCCCTCCCCGGCGTCGATGCGCGCGACTTCTGTGCGGTAGCGAAAGCGCGCACCGCGCTCCTCGGCCAGCCGCGCGATGGCAGTTGCCAGCCGGTGCATGCCGCCCTCGACAACCCAGACGCCCGTCGCTTCGGCCTGCCAGATCAGCGCCAGCAGCGCGGGCACCCGGCCGGGCGCGCCACCCACATAGGTGGCGTAGCGCCCGAAGAGTTGTGCGAGGCGCGGGTCATCGAACTGCCGCGCGAGGCTCGCGGCGAGGGTGGTGTGCGGGGCCATGTCGGCGATCAGACGCGGGCTGCGCAGCACGCGCGCGGCAAGGGCGGGCACGGACGGGTCTGCCGTATGCAGCATCGGCCCCTCGAAGGCAGCGAAGAGCCGCCGTGCCCGGGCGCAGAAGGCGCGGAACTGCGCTTCCGCAAGCGGCCCGGCGAAGGCCGCAACAGCATCGGCGCTGCGCTCCTCGTCGGCGAAAAGATCGAGGCGGCTGCCATCCGGCCAGAAATGGCGCGCCAGCACATCTTGCCGGATGAGCGTCACGTGATCTTCCAGCCGCGCATCGGCGGCGGTGAAAAGATCGTCGAAGATGTGGCGCAGGGTCAGCACCGTGGGGCCCGCGTCCACCGGCCCGGCGGGCGAGTCGACCGCACGCATCTTGCCTCCAGGTGCTCCGTGGCACTCGATCACCGTCACGGACAGCCCAGCAGCGGACAGCCGCAGTGCGGCGGCGAGCCCGCCGATACCGGCGCCGATAACAATGACATCGGATTCGGGCGCGGCGATGGGAGCGGCGTGGGTCATGTCGGGATTGTTGACAGGCGCAAGCGGCATGTCCAGTATGATTTACACATTACTGTCTATTTATATGGACAGATGGGTACAGGGGGAGAGCGCATGGATCTCGAGAATCGGATCGAGGAGGCCGTGTCGTCGGTTATCGCTTTTGGCCAGGGTGTGGATGCCGAGGCGCGGGCCGGAGCCCCGGCTCGGCTCTCGGCGGCGCTCGACTATGCCACCGCGCCAGGCGGGGCGCGGGTGCGCCCGAAGCTGCTTCTGTCGGTCGCGCTGGCCTGCGGCGATGACCGGCCCGCGCTTTCGGATGCGGCGGCAGCGGCACTGGAGGTGATCCATTGCGCGAGCCTCGTGCACGACGACCTGCCGTGCTTCGACGATGCCGACCTGCGCCGCGGCAAGCCTTCGCTGCACCGTGCCTTTTCGGAACCTCTCGCCGTGCTGGCAGGGGACAGCCTGATCGTGTTGGCCTTCCAGATGCTCGCACGTGCTGCGGTGGCAGAGCCCGTGCGCGCCGCGCGGCTTATCGGCATCCTTGCAGAGCGCACGGGCATGCCCGGCGGCATCTGTGCCGGGCAGGGCTGGGAGAGCGAGCCGCAGATCGATCTTGCCGCCTATCACCGTGCCAAGACGGCGGCACTCTTCGTTGCGGCGACACAGATGGGCGCTGCGGCCGCGGGCCACGACGCTGAGTCTTGGGAGGAACTGGGCGAGCGTATCGGCACCGCCTTCCAGGTGGCCGACGATCTGAAGGACTGCCTGCTCGACAGCGCGCAGACTGGCAAGCCCGCCG
>PHEG01000378.1 GCA_002842835.1 Alphaproteobacteria bacterium HGW-Alphaproteobacteria-2
GCCTCGTGATCCACCTCCGGCCCGTCGCCGCCCAGTTCCGCCACGAAGACCTCGTAGCGCAGCCGCTGCGCTGCACGCAGGTCGCGGTCGCTGGCAGCGAGGCGCAAGGTGAAGTGGCGCTCGGCAGGCTGCATCGCAGGTCCGTTCAGGGGCAGGGTGCGCAAGGTGATAGGCGGCACGCACCTCGATTGCAACACGAGACGGCAGTGCGGCCCTTGCCTACATCTTAAGGTTGCGCTAACCGCCTGCAATCGCGCCAGACGGGAAGGGCGGCTCGATGCGGCTGACAACCGGCGGTTCAGAGCGGATCGACGAGCGCGAGCGCCACGTTGCGCCCGTCGAGCACCACCTTGCCCGCATGTTCGAAATTCACGGTGATCCGCGCCCCGGCGACGGATTGCACCTGGCCGGTGCCCCAGTCGGGCCGCGCGGGATGGCGCACCAGCGCGCCTGGTGCGAGACAGGCGTTGAGCCCGGCAAGCGGCGTCTGCGGCGGCATCCTGTCGTCTCCCTGCGCGCGCGGCGGACGGCATGAGCGGCGCCGACCCCTCCGCCGCCGACCTGGCGGCTCTCGTGGCATCGCGCATCTGCCATGACCTCGTCAACCCGCTGGGTGCGGTGGCCGCCGGGCTTGAGTTGCTGGAGGCGAGCGGGCCGCAGGGCGGCGGCGAGGAGCGCGCACTCGTCGCCGAGAGCCTCGCAGGGGCGCTGGCACGGCTTCGCCTGCTGCGCATCGCCTTTGGTCAGGCAGCGCCCGGCGCCACGCTGGCGCGCCGCGAGATTGCCGAGGCGCTGGGCGGGGTCTATGGCCGGGGCCGCCTCGCGGTGGTCTGGCAGCCGCTGGCCGAGCGCGCCCGCAGCGAGGTGCGGCTCGCCCTGCTGGGGTTGCTCTGCCTCGAGACGGCGCTGCCGCGCGGCGGGCAGGTGACGATCGGCGATGCCACCGGGGCGGCGGCGGGCTGGCGGCTGGTGGCCGAGGGACCGCGGCTCCACGCCGAGGGGCGGCACTGGGAGAGCCTTGCCTCGGGCCCCGAAGCAGCGACGGCGCGCGAGGTGCCCTTTTCGCTCTTCGCTGCCGCCGCCGCCGCCATAGGCCGCCGCCCCCGGCTGGAACGGGGGGCGGAGCGGCTGGTGCTGCTTTGCTGAGCCAGGCTCAGCGCCGCTCGACATCCAGATAGTCGCGCCGCGGCGCACCGGTGTAGAGCTGGCGCGGGCGGCCGATCTTCTGCACCGGATCGCCGATCATCTCTTTCCACTGCGCGATCCAGCCCACGGTGCGCGAGAGCGCGAAGATCGGCGTGAACATCGCCGTGGGGAAGCCGATCGCGTCGAGGATGATGCCGGAGTAGAAGTCGACGTTGGGGTACAGTTTCTTCTGGACGAAATATTCGTCCTCCAGCGCGATCTTCTCCAGCTCCTTGGCGACCTTCAGCGTCTCGTTGTTCTCGATGCCGAGAAGGCTCAGCACCTCGTCGGCGGACTGCTTCATCACCTTCGCGCGCGGGTCGAAGTTCTTGTAGACCCGGTGCCCGAAACCCATGAGCCGGAAGGGATCGTCCTTGTCCTTGGCGCGGCGGATGTATTCGGGGATGCGGTCCACCGTGCCGATCTCGCGCAGCATCTCGAGGCAGGCCTGGTTGGCGCCGCCATGCGCGGGGCCCCAGAGGCAGGCGATGCCGGCCGCAATGCAGGCAAAGGGGTTGGCACCCGAGGAACCGGCCAGGCGGACAGTGGAGGTGGAGGCGTTCTGCTCGTGGTCGGCGTGCAGCATCATGATGCGGTCCATGGCGCGCGCCACGATCGGATCGACCTGATACTCCTCGGCCGGCACCGCGAAGCACATGTGCAGGAAATTGCCTGCATAATCGAGGCTGTTCCTCGGATAGACGAAGGGCTGGCCGATGGAATACTTGTAGGCCATCGCGGCGATGGTGGGCACCTTCGCCAGCAGCCGGATC
>PHEG01000379.1 GCA_002842835.1 Alphaproteobacteria bacterium HGW-Alphaproteobacteria-2
CTCGACCCAGGACCATGCCGCCGCCGCGATCGCCGCCGCGGGCATCCCCGTCTTTGCCGTGAAGGGCGAGACGCTGGAGGAATACTGGGCCTATGCCGATCGCATCTTCGACTTCCCCGAAGGCGCGAACATGATTCTCGACGACGGTGGCGACGCCACGCTCTACATCCTCATGGGCGCAAGGGTGGAGGAGGGCGATACCGATCTGATCGCCGCCCCCGCCTCCGAGGAAGAAGAGGCGTTGTTCGCCCAGATCCGCCACCGCATGGGGGCCTCGCCCGGCTGGTTCGTGAAGCAACGCCACGCGATCCGCGGTGTGACCGAGGAAACCACCACCGGCGTGCACCGCCTCTACCAGATGATGGAGAGGGGTCAGCTTCCCTTCCCGGCGATCAACGTGAATGACTCGGTCACCAAGTCGAAGTTCGACAACAAGTACGGCTGCAAGGAAAGCCTCGTCGATGGCATCCGCCGGGCGACCGACACGATGATGGCGGGCAAGGTGGCGGTCGTGTGCGGCTATGGCGACGTGGGCAAGGGCTCGGCCGCCAGCCTGCGCGGCGCCGGGGCCCGGGTGAAGGTGACGGAGGCCGACCCGATCTGTGCATTACAGGCGGCGATGGACGGCTTCGAGGTGGTGCGCCTCGAGGATGTTGCGGCCAGCGCCGACATCTTCATCACCGCCACAGGAAACCGCGACGTGATCCGCATCGAGCATCTGCGCGCGATGAAGGACATGGCGATCGTCGGGAACATCGGCCATTTCGACAACGAGATCCAGGTGGCTGCCCTGAAGAACCACAAATGGACCAACATCAAGGACCAGGTGGACATGATCGAGATGCCCTCGGGCAGCCGCATCATCCTGCTCTCCGAGGGGCGGCTCCTTAACCTCGGCAACGCCACCGGCCACCCCAGCTTCGTGATGTCGGCGTCGTTCACCAACCAGGTGCTGGCGCAGATCGAGCTGTTCACCCGCGGCGATCAGTATGGCAACGAGGTCTATGTGCTGCCCAAGAACCTCGACGAAAAGGTGGCGCGTCTGCATCTGGCCAAGGTCGGCGCGAAGCTGACCGAGCTGACGGCGGAACAGGCGGCCTATATCGGCGTCGCGCCGGAAGGCCCCTTCAAGCCCGAGCACTACCGCTACTGAGGCCAAGATTCCCCTTGCGCGGGGGGCGGAGTTTTCCTATCACCCGCCCCACGCTTGCCATGGCCCGTTCGTCTATCGGTTAGGACGCCAGGTTTTCAACCTGGAAAGAGGGGTTCGACTCCCCTACGGGCTGCCACTTCCTTTCGAAGAATGTTCTGATGCTCGGAGCTAACCGGCGCGTCAGTGCGCGGCACCGCAGGCTGACAAGGCCACGGCACATGGCGCCGGGCGTTGACGCCTGTTCGCACTCGCGCAACAGATGGGGACATTCGCGAGGGAGGTGCCGCATGCGAGATCCGTCCCATGCATCGGGATTCGATGCCGCCGCCCGGAGCGATGTCTTCTTCGATGCAGAGCACCGGATGCTCCGCGACCAGCTGCGCCGCTTCGTGGCCGAGGAGATCGTCCCCCATGCCGAGACATGGGAGGCTGCGGGCGACGTGCCGCGCGAGGTTCTGCGCCGCATGGGCGGGCTGGGCTTCCTCGGCATCCGTTATCCCGAGGCCTTCGGCGGCAGCGCGATGGACGCGCGCGGCAGCGTCGTTCTGGCCGAGGAACTGGGTCGGTCCACCTTCGGCGGCGTGGCGATCACCGTGCTCGTGCACACCGACATGGCCTCGGTTCATGTCTTCAACGCCGGAACCGAGGCGCAGAAGGCGGCCTGGATGCCCGGCATCGTCTCGGGCGAGGTGATCACCGCCGTCGCGGTGACGGAGCCGGGCGCGGGCTCGGACGTCAAGGCGTTGCGCACCACGGCGCGGCGTGACGGCGGCGACTGGGTGATCGACGGCGCCAA
>PHEG01000380.1 GCA_002842835.1 Alphaproteobacteria bacterium HGW-Alphaproteobacteria-2
CGTGACCCCCGAGGAAGCGGTGGACATCGCCCGCGCCTTCACCGATGCGGGCGCCGACATCATCGATGTCTCGGCGGGGCAGACGACGAAGGCGGCGCGGCCGGTCTATGGCCGGATGTTCCAGACGCCCTTCTCCGACCGGATCCGCAACGAGGGCCATATCGCCACAATGGCGGTGGGCAACATCTACGAGGCCGATCACGTCAACTCGATCCTGATGGCGGGGCGTGCCGATCTCGTCTGCCTTGCGCGGCCGCATCTGGCCGATCCCTACTGGCTGCTGCATGCCGGCGCGCAGATCGGCGACCGGCAGGCCGACTGGCCGCTGCCCTACCTCGCCGGGCGCGATCAGCTCTGGCGGCTCGCAGACCGGGCGGAACAGGCGGTGGAGAAGGTGTGATGCAGCTTTCCGGCCGACACGCGGTCGTCACCGGCGGCGGCAGCGGCGTGGGGGCCGCGATTGCCCGCGCGCTGGCCGATGCCGGCGCCGAAGTGACGATCGTCGGGCGCCGGGCGCGGCCGCTGGCGGAGGTGGCGGCAGGCCACCCGCGGCTGCACGCGATGGCCGCGGATGTCACCGATGCCGGGGCCGTGGCCGACATGCTCGCCGGGGCGGCGGCGGAGCGCGGGGCGCCCGTGATCCTGGTTGCCAATGCGGGGGCCGCGGAAAGCAAGCCCTTCCACCGCATGACACCAGCCGATCTGGAGACCTCTCTGGCAGTCAACCTTACCGGCACCTTCAACCTGTGGCACGCCGGGCTGCCGAGGCTCAGGCGCGCGGGCTGGGGGCGGATGATCGCGGTGGCTTCGCTCGCCGGGCTCAAGGGCTATCCGTATGTCTCGGCCTATGTCGCGGCGAAACACGCTGTGGTCGGGCTTACCCGTGCTCTGGCGCTTGAGGTCGCGAAGGAGGGGATCACCGTGAACGCGCTCTGCCCCGGTTTCGTCGATACGCCGATGCTCGAGCGCTCGGTGGACACCATCACCGAGAAGACCGGGCGCTCGCGCGATGAGGCGCTCGCGGCGCTGGTGGCGGGCAACCCGCAGGGACGGCTGATCGCGCCCGGGGAGGTGGCGGGCGCTGCGCTCTGGCTCTGTTCGGAGGCAGCGGCGCCGGTCAACGGGCAGGCGATTGCCATATCGGGAGGCGAGTGATGAACAAGGCGGCACCCGATGCCGAGGCGGCCGCGCTCTCGAAGGATCATCTGCGGCTCTGGCTGAGACTTCTGCATGTGACCCGCGCCATCGAGGGCAGCCTGCGCGAGTGGCTGCGTGCGGGACATGGCTCCACCCTGCCGCGCTTCGATGTGATGGCGGCGCTCTACCGTGCCGAGAATGGCATGAAGATGAGCGAGTTGTCGGGCGCGCTGAAGGTCTCGAACGGTAATGTGACGGGCATCGTCGACCGGCTGGTTGGCGAAGGGCTGATCGAGCGGCGCGCGGTCGCGGGCGACCGGCGCGCGACGCTGGTGGCTCTGACGCCCGTGGGGCGCGCGGCCTTCGCTGGGCTCGCGGTCGAGCACGAGGCCTGGGTGCACGGCATGCTGGCGGGGCTCGACGCGGGCACGACGCGCGGGCTGATCCGGCAGATGGAGCGCATTCTCGACGATCTGGAAGGGGGCGAGGCATGAGCGGCGATCCGAAAAATTTCCGGCTGCACATCGAGGGCGGTGTCGCGGCCATCTCGCTCGACCGGCCGGAGCGCAAGAATCCGCTCACGTTCGAAAGCTACGCGGAGTTGCGCGACTGGTTCCGGGAGTTGCCCTACCGCGACGACGTGAAGGCCGTGGTGATCCTGCCGCAGGGCGGAAACTTCTGCTCGGGCGGGGATGTGCACGAGATCATTGGGCCGCTCACGAAGATGGACATGAAGGGCCTGCTGGCCTTCACCCGGATGACCGGGGATCTGGTGAAGGCAATGCTGGGCTGCGGCAAGCCGGTATTGCCGCGGGCGCGGGGGCGATCCTCGCCATGGCGTCCGACATGCGGCTGGCGACGCCCTCGGCCAAGGTGGCGTTCCTGTTCACCCGGGTGGGGCTCGCGGGCTGCGACATGGGCGCCTGTGCGATCTTGCCACGGATCATTGGCCAGGGCCGTGCGGCAGAATTGCTCTACACCGGACGTGCGATGGGCGCAGCGGAGGGGCATGCCTGGGGCTTCTTCAACCGCATCGTCGAGGCCGAGGCGCTGGAAGTCGAGGCCATGGGGATGGCCGCGCGCATCGCCGAGGGCCCGAATTTTGCGCATATGATGACCAAGACGCAGCTCAATCTGGAGTGGTCCATGGGGCTCGATCAGGCGATCGAGGCCGAGGCGCAGGCACAGGCGATCTGCATGCAGACACAGGATTTCCACCGCGCCTATCATGCCTTCGTGGACAAGGAGAAGCCGGTCTTCGAGGGCGACTGAGGCACGCGCGGGGGCGGTGCATGGGTGTTTGGA
>PHEG01000381.1 GCA_002842835.1 Alphaproteobacteria bacterium HGW-Alphaproteobacteria-2
GCTGGTGGCGCGCGACGGCGCGGCCCTGGAGGCGCTGGCCACCGAGATCGCGGCGTCGGGCGGCGAGGCACAGGCGCATGTTGCCGACGTGGCCGATTTCGCCGCGCTGGCCGCGGTGGCGGAGGCGGCGCGTGCCGCCTTCGGGCGCATCGATGTGCTGATCAACAACGCCGCGGTGATCGAGCCCATTGCCATGCTGGGCGCGGTGGACCCGGGCGCCTGGGGCCGGGCGCTCGACATCAACCTCAAGGGCGCTTTCCACGGCATCCGTGCCGTCTGGCCCGCGATGCGCGCGCAGGGGCGCGGGCATATCCTCACCGTGAGTTCCGGCGCCGCGCATCACCCGCTCGAGGGCTGGAGCGCATACTGCACGGCCAAGGCGGGTGCCGCGATGCTGACCGCCTGCGCGCATCACGAGGGGCACGGCATCGGCATCCGCGCCATGGGCCTCTCGCCCGGCACGGTGGCGACCGACATGCAGCGCACGATCAAGGCCTCGGGTGTGAACCCGGTGAGCCGCCTCGACTGGTCGGAACATATTCCGCCCGAATGGCCCGCCGAGGCACTGGCCTGGATGAGCGGGCCGGAGGCCGAAGACCTCGCCGGACAGGAGATTTCGCTGCGCGACCTGGACGTGCGCGCGCGCATCGGGCTTTCGCGGTGATCCGTGCCGAGGAGACGGGCGCACTCTGGCGGCTCACTCTCGACCGGCCGGAGCGTGCCAATGCCCTGACCCGCGCCATGCTGGCCGAGCTTGCCGCCCATCTGGCGCGCGCCGCCGCCGCACTGCCGAAGGTGCTGGTGCTGACCGGCGCGGGCAAGGTCTTCTCCGCCGGGGCGGACCTCGACGAGGCGGCGGCGGGGCTCGCCACCGATCCGGTCTGGGAAGAGGTCTCCGGGCGGCTTGCGGCGCTGCCCTGCCTGACCATCGCGGCACTAAACGGCACGCTGGCGGGCGGTGCCTTCGGCATGGCGCTGGCCTGCGACCTCCGCGTGGGCGTGGAGGGCGCGCGCTTCTTCTACCCGGTGCTGAGGAACGGCTACCTGCCGCAGCCCTCCGACCCGCGGCGGCTGGCGACGCTTGTGGGGTCGGCACGCGCGAAGCTGATCCTGCTCGGTGGCGCCCGGATCGAGGCCGCGGAGGCGCTGGCCATGGGCCTCATCGACCGGCTGGTGGTGCGCGATGCGCTGGAGGCGACGGTGGCGGCACTCGCCGCCGATGTGCTGGCCGATGCGGCGGGGGTTGCACCGGCGATCAAGGCGATGCTGCCGGGGGGTTGAGGCGCGGCATTTCCCGGTTCTCACTGCACTCGCCGACCGTTAAGAGTTCACCGCAGAACGGCAGAAGGGACCCGAAGATGTTCTCCAACACCTACCCCGAACCGGGCCTGATGGCCGATCTGACGGCGAAGATGCTGGTCGAGGTGAAGGCGGTGCATTTCAACGCCGCGAAGCCCTTCACATTCACCTCGGGCCTTGCCAGCCCGGTCTATATCGACTGCCGCAAGCTGATCTCCTACCCGCGCATCCGCGCCGCGCTGATGGATTTTGCGGTGGCTAAGCTGATGCGCGGCGCGGGGTTCGAGCGCTTCGACGCGGTCGCGGGTGGCGAGACCGCGGGCATCCCCTTCGCTGCCTGGATCGCCGAGCGCATGGGCCTGCCGATGCTCTATGTGCGCAAGAAGCCAAAGGGCTTCGGGCGCGATGCACAGATCGAGGGCGCGCTGGCCGAGGGTCAGCGGGTGCTGCTGGTCGAGGATCTCACCACCGACGGCGGCTCGAAGCTGCGCTTCGCCGAGGCGTTGCGCACCGCTGGGGCCGAAGTGGCGCATACGCTGGTGGTCTTCTACTACGATATCTTCCCGCAGACGCACGAGACGCTGGCGCGCCACGGGCTGACGCTGCACTGGCTCGCCACATGGTGGGATGTGCTGCGTGTC
>PHEG01000382.1 GCA_002842835.1 Alphaproteobacteria bacterium HGW-Alphaproteobacteria-2
GGGCGACATCCGCCAGATCCGCATGCACAACGGCCGCACCGGCGAGACGCTGAACACCGTCTACTGGATCGAGGGCGAATACATCCCCGAAGCCCTGCGCGAGATCACCTGGTTCATGCGCGACTGGCGCACGAACGAGACCAAGGGCATCGACAGCCGCACCATCGACATCATGGCGGCCTCCCACAGCCTGCTCGAGACGCGCGAGCCCTATCTGCTGCTCTCGGGCTATCGCACCGCGGAAACCAACGCGCTCCTGCGCCGCCGCTCCGGCGGCGTGGCGCGCAACTCGCTGCACATCAAGGGCCAGGCCGCTGATTTGCGGATGAAATCGCGCAGCGTCGATCAGATGGCTCGGGCGGCAGCATCGTGCAACGCGGGCGGTGTCGGGCGCTATTCGCGCTCGAACTTCGTGCACATGGACTGCGGCGACATCCGCACCTGGGGCCGCTGAGGCGCCAGTCCGGAGGCCGCGCTCTCAGGCGCGGATGCTGCCGTCGCCCTCCACCAGATACTTGAACGAGGTCAGCTGCTCGGCCCCCACCGGGCCGCGCGCGTGCAGCTTGCCCGTGGCGATGCCGATCTCGGCCCCCATGCCGAACTCGCCGCCATCGGCGAACTGGGTCGAGGCGTTACGCATCAGGATCGCCGAGTCGAGCTCGGCGAAGAAGCGTGCCGCCGCCGCGTCGTCCTCGGTGATGATGGCATCGGTATGCTGGCTGCCGTAGCGGCGGATGTGTTCGATCGCGCCCCCCACCCCGTCAACCAGCCGCGCGGCGCAGATCATGTCGAGAAACTCGTGCCCGAAATCCTCGGGCTTCGCGGGCACCGTGCCGGGCACCGCCTGCAATTGCCCCTCGGCGCGCACCTCGACCCCCGCGGCGACGAGATCGCGGATGAAGGGTGCGCCGTGGTCCTCGAAGAAGGCGCGGTCGACCAGCAGGCACTCCAGCGCGCCGCAGATGCCGGTGCGCCGCGTCTTGGCGTTCAGGATCACCCGGCGCGCCTTTTCCAGATCGGCGGCACGATCGACATAGGTGTGGCAGATGCCCTCGAGATGGGCGAAGACCGGCACCCGCGCCTCGGCCTGCACGAGCCCGACGAGCCCCTTGCCGCCGCGCGGCACGATCACGTCGATGAACTCCACCGCGCGCAGCATCTCGGCCACCATGGCGCGGTCGCGCGTGGGCACGAGCTGGATCGCCGTCTCGGGTAGCCCGGCGACACGCAGCCCCTCGACCATGCAGGCATGAATGGCGGAGGAGGAATGCAGGCTCTCGGACCCGCCGCGCAGGATCACGGCATTGCCCGCCTTCAGGCACAGCGCGCCGGCATCCGCGGTGACGTTGGGGCGGCTCTCGTAGATCACCCCCACCACACCCAGCGGCGTGCGCACCCGGCGGATATGAAGCCCCGAGGGCATGTCCCATGTGGCCATAACTTGCCCCACCGGGTCGTCCTGCGCGGCCACGGCGCGCAGCCCGGCGGCGATGCCCGCGACGCGCGCCTCATCGAGCGCCAGCCGGTCGAGCATCGCCGCGGCCAGCCCCTTTTCGCGCGCGAAATCAAGATCGCGGGCGTTTGCGGCCAGAATTTCGCCCGCGCGCGCCACCACTGCCGCTGCCGCCGCCTCCAGCGCCCTGCGCTTGGCTTCGGCCGGAGCGAAGGCCAGCTCGGCCGCCGCGGCGCGCGCCGCCGCGCCCATCCGCTGCATCAGCGCGGGGATGTCCTCAACGTCCTTCATAGCACCATGTCGTCCCTGTGGATAAGCGCCGCGCGCCCGGGATAGCCCAGTATCCCCTCGATCTCGGCCGACCGCCGCCCGGCGATGCGCCGGGTCTCTTCCGCGGTGTAGCGCACGAGTCCCCGGCCCAGAGTTTCGCCCGCCGGGCCCAGGATGTCCACCGGCTCGCCACGTCCGAACTGGCCGGAGACAGCG
>PHEG01000383.1 GCA_002842835.1 Alphaproteobacteria bacterium HGW-Alphaproteobacteria-2
CGTGTACTCGCCAGCGACCAAATGGCGGCGCAGCAGCTTGCCGACCGGCGATTTCGGCAGGCAAGCGACGAAAACGAAGCGGCGCGGACGCTTGAAGCGAGCGAGGCCCGACGCCTGGCAATGGGTGTCCAGCTCCTCCGCCGAGACCTGACCCGCCCGCACCACGAAGGCGGTAACGACCTGGCCCCAGCGCTCGTCGGGCAGGCCAACGACGGCAGCTTCGGCGACGGAGGGATGGGTCGAGAGGCAGCTTTCGACCTCCACCGGGCTGACGTTCTCGCCCCCGGTGATGATCATGTCGTCCACCCGCCCGGTGACGAAGAGATCGCCGTCGGCGTCGAAATAGCCCGTGTCTCCAGTAAAGTACCACCCGTCCCGCAGCGCCTTCTCGTCGGAATCGGGGCGCCTCCAGTATCCCTCGAAGGCCTCGTCGCCCGCCAGCGTCGCAATGATCTCTCCTTCCTTGCCAGCAGGCAGCGCCGCCTCTGGATCGCCGGATCGCAGCGCGACCACCCTGAGCATCTGGTTGAGCGCCGCGCGCCCTGCCGAACCGGGCTTGGCCGGGGCATCCTGAGTGATGGAGAAAGTGTAGATTTCGGACGAGCCGTAGTGGTTGACGAAATGCTCGGGGCGGAACGCGGCCGCCACCCTCCGCAGGAGTCCGTCGGTCATCGAAGCCCCGGCGAAGCCCAGTCGGCGCACCGACGCAAGGTCTGTCGCCGCGAAATCCGCGTGCGCAAGCAGGTCGTGATAGAGCGTGGGCACCAGGTAGAGGCTGCCGATGCGCTCCTGCGCGATCAGCCGCAACGCCGCGCCTGCATCGAAGCGCGGCAGGCAGACGAAGGTGCCCCCGAGCAACGACATCGCCAGCAGCGAGCGTACCCCCATCGTGTGGTAGAGCGGCATCACCCCCAGCGTGCTGTCGTGCAGCGGCATCAAGTTCTGCGCCACATGCGCGAGCGCGGCAGCCCGCTCGGCCCGGTGACGGCGCGGCACTCCCTTGGGTCGCGCCGTCGTGCCCGAGGTGTAGAGCATCAGCGACCAGTCCTCGGCCGCTGCCTGCGGCGTGGCGTCAGGCACTCGGGCACTGGCCAGCAGCTCGAAATTCTCCGCTCCGGCAACCGCAGTTCCAGCAGCGATGCGTGGCAGGCTGGCTGCGCGGGCCGAGACCAGAACGGCCTCGCGACTGGCGGCATCGAAGATCAGCGCCCGAGCGCCGCTGTTCTCGATGTAGAAATCCAGTTCTTCGGCGGTTGCACGCCAGTTCACGGGCACGATCACGATACCGGCCATCTGGCAGGCCCAGTGCGCGGTCGCGGCCGCCGCGCTGTTCTGCAGCGCAGTAATCAGGCGATCGCCCTGTCGCAGCCCGAAACGGGAGACCGCATCGGCCACGGCGGAGACCCGCGCAAACCAGTCGGCAAAGGTCCAGCGTGCATCGCCGTCCACCAGCGCGGTCGCGCCAGGATCGCGCGCAACGCTGGCGAGGAAGCTGCGGCCGAGATCAAGCATGCGCCACCTCCTGCCGGAGCGCTTCCGCCGCCTCGCAGGCCGCGGCGAGGATCGGCGCGTAGCCCGTGCAGCGGCACAGGTGCCCCGAGAGCACCTCGCGGATGCGCGCCTTGTCCGCCTGCGGCTCGTCCGCCAGCAGCGTGTCCAGCGACATCAGGATGCCCGCGGTGCAGAAGCCGCATTGCAGCGCGTGATGGCGGCGAAACGCAGCTTGCAGAACCGACAGCCGGTCAGGAGCCGGGGCCAGGCTTTCCACCGTCTCGATCCGTGCCCCCTCGACCTGGGCCGCGAGGGTCAGGCAGGCGCGCGCGGTCATGCCGTCGATTCGCACAGTGCAGGCGCCGCAGACACCGTGCTCGCAGCCGACATGGGTGCCGGTCAGTCCCAGCTCGTGGCGCAGCAGGTCCGAGAGCAGCATGCGCGCT
>PHEG01000384.1 GCA_002842835.1 Alphaproteobacteria bacterium HGW-Alphaproteobacteria-2
GGGTGGACGGCATCGTGGCCACCAACACCACGCTCGCGCGCGAGGGGCTGGCGAGCCCGCTCGCGGGACAGGCGGGCGGCCTTTCGGGGCGGCCGCTCTTCGCGCGGTCCACCGCTGTGCTGGCGCGGCTTCACCGACTGACGGGCGGGCGGCTGGCGCTGATCGGCGCGGGCGGGGTGGACTCGCCCGAGACTGCCTTTGCCAAGATCCGCGCCGGGGCCTCGGCGGTGCAGCTTTATACCGGGCTTGTCTGGGGCGGGCTGTCGCTCGTGCCGCGCATCCTTGCGGGGCTCGACGCGGCTCTGGAGCGCGACGGGTTCGCCAACGTCGCCGAGGCGGTGGGCACGGCAACAGAGAAGGAGATCAGGCAATGGACAGGCTGACGCTCTGGCACAACCCGCGCTGCTCGAAGTCGCGCGCGGCGCTGGCGGCACTGGAGGCGCGGGGGGCAGTCCCGCAGGTGCGCCGCTACATCGACGACCCGCCCGACACGGCAGAGATCGCCCGGGTGCTGGCGCTGCTGGCGCTTCCGGCGCATGCTCTGATCCGCCGCTGCGAGCCGGAATATGCCGCGCTCGGCCTCTCGGAGGCGGCGCCCGAGGCGGCGCTGGTGGCGGCGATGGCCGCGCATCCCCGGCTGATCGAGCGGCCGGTGGCGATCGGGGCGGGGCGCGCGGTGATCGGCCGCCCGCCGGAGCGGGTGCTGGAACTGCTGGAGGGCTGAGAGATGGGCATCGCCGCATTCATGGAAGGCTACAAGCGCGCCTGGGAGGGGCAGGACGAGGCCGGTTTCGCCGATCTCTTCACGCCGGACGGGCGCTATCACAACACGCCCTTCCAGGTGCAGGAGGGCCGCGCCGCGCTGATGCGCTACTGGGAGCGGATCCGGCCTGCCGGAACGCCGCCCGGGCGATCCGCTGCCGCGCATGGTGCTCGACGGGGTGCTGACGGCGGAGTTCACGCCCGAAGGCCTCTGCCGCGAGGCCCGCATCTGGTGGCACTCGATGCCGGAGGGGTGAGGGGTGGCGGGGCGCTCAGTCGGACCCCGGCGGGGGCGGCGGGGTGTAGGCTGCGGGGTCGGCGCGCCATTGGCGCCATTCGGTATCGAAGTCGTGCAGGCCATAGTAAGGCGGCAACTCCCAGACCGGCCAATGGGCGGGGCGGGCGATGCCCTCGGGCAGAGTGACGCTGGCATCGCCGAAGGCAGAGTTGATCTGATCTGCTGCGAGAAAGAATTCCGAAAGATTGAGGACCCGC
Source organism: Alphaproteobacteria bacterium HGW-Alphaproteobacteria-2 (assembly GCA_002842835.1). GTDB lineage: Bacteria > Pseudomonadota > Alphaproteobacteria > Rhodobacterales > Rhodobacteraceae > PHEG01. Next base: position 1,258 of record PHEG01000384.1, read on the forward strand.
AGTGCAGCACCCCGAAGTGTCGCACCCATTAGGTCGGTGCGGCTGTTCATCTCAACTTTCTCGAGGAGCGCCGCATCCAGCCGTGCCCCAAAGAGTGATGCATCCTGCATCCGCGTGCGATCAAGTTTCGCCCCCTCAAGACTTACCCCGAGAAGAAATGCATCCATCAGCCGCGCATTACCGAGCCGTGCCCCCTCCATTCGCGCCCAGCTGAGTTGCGCCTGCTCGATCCGCGCATTATTGAGCCGTACCCCCTCCATCCGCGCGCCGTCGAGAAGCGCGCCGGAAAAGACCGAGTCGGAGGCGTCGGGGCGTTTGGCCGAGAGGTCGGCACTTTGCAGGTTGGCCCCGCGCAGGTTGAGCCGGTAGCCGGAATAGCTCCGCAAGGCCATAGCCCAATCTGACAGTTCCGACTCCAAATCTCCATTCTGTTCGCGGGGCAGGTTGGCATCGCCTTCTGACTGTGGCGCGGGCGGAAAGGGCCGGTCGAAGGGCCAGACCGTACTGTCCGTAGGCGGCTCGGGCCAGGCGGCCTCGACCCGGCGCTGTTCTGCCGTGCGCCGCCCGATGACAGTGAGGGCCAGTTGAACGTCGGCACGTGGAGGCTTGAGGTTGAACGCCCAATCACCTAATTGACGCGCACGCTTGTCGTATGCCTTCCGCTCTTCCGCCGTCGCATCCTCCTTCAGCGGCTTCCATTCGCCGAAGGGGTGATCCTCGGCCGTTTCCGCCTTCGCATTCTCCCGCACATAGGCGCACAGGATCTCCATCACCCGGACATGGTCGCGGCCGTTGTCGTGTGTCGTCGAATCCTGCGCGATGCGCTCCAGCGACAGGATCGCGCCGATGCGCACCTCGATGTTGGGGACGGTCTCTTCCCTGCCGGCCTTCTTCACCGTCTTCTCGGATCCGAGTTGTTCCACCGCCCTCGAGATGCGGTCGGTGATGTGGCCCTCCTTCTGGTAGCGGAGCGTCTGGTGCTTGATCACCGTGCTCCAGACCAGGAAGGGCGCGCCGAGCAGGCCGATGACAAGTGCGCCGGTGCCGAGGCCGGTGGTGCCCTCACTGCCGGAGATGGCACGAGCCAGCGCCACGAAGGCCGCAGTGACGGCACCGATGAAGAGCAGCGCGAGTATCACGGACAGAAGCGGACCCAGCGGGCGCGCAACCCGCCAGTCGGGGGTGTCGCTCAGCCCCAGCCAGTCCAGCAGTGTTCGCTTCCCGTTCCGCATGATCAAGGCTTGCCCCGAACCGCCGCCGCGATCAAGCCCGCAGCCGCGGCGGCTCAGGTCAGCGCCAGCACGCTGAAATGGCGCTCGGCGTCTTGCAAGGT
>PHEG01000385.1 GCA_002842835.1 Alphaproteobacteria bacterium HGW-Alphaproteobacteria-2
CCCGACGACAAGATCCGCCGCGTCGTGCTCTGCTCGGGCAAGGTCTATTACGACCTGCTGGAGGAACGCGACGCGCGCGGCATCGACGACATCTATCTGCTGCGGGTCGAGCAGTTCTATCCATTCCCGGCGCTCAGCCTGAAGAAGGAGCTGGAGCGCTTCGCCAAGGCCGATGTCGTCTGGTGCCAGGAAGAACCCAAGAACCAGGGCGCCTGGAGCTTCATCGAGCCCAACATCGAATGGGTGCTGACCCGCATCAAGGCGAGCCACACGCGCCCGCGCTACGCGGGACGCCCGGCCTCGGCCTCGCCCGCCACCGGGTTGGCGAGCCAGCACAAGGCACAACAGGAAGCGCTGGTGAACGACGCGCTGACCATCGAGGGATAAGAGAGATGACCACAGAAGTCCGCGTGCCCACGCTCGGCGAGAGCGTCACCGAGGCCACCGTCGCCACCTGGTTCAAGAAGCCGGGCGATGCCGTGGCGGTGGACGAGATGCTCTGCGAACTCGAGACCGACAAGGTGACGGTGGAGGTGCCCGCCCCCGCCGCCGGGACGCTGGCCGAGATCGTCGCCGCCGAAGGCGCGACGGTGGGGGCGGACGCGCTGCTCGCCACCATCTCGGAAGGTGAGGCGAAAGGCGCTGCAGCCGAGCCCAAGGCGGCGAAGGCCGCAGAGAAGGCCGAGGCGCCTGCGCCTGCCGACGACGGCGCGCGTGTCGATGTGATGGTCCCGACGCTCGGCGAGAGCGTGACCGAAGCCACCGTCTCGACCTGGTTCAAGAAGCTGGGCGATGCGGTCGCCGCCGACGAGATCCTCTGCGAACTCGAGACCGACAAGGTCTCCGTCGAGGTGCACGCCCCCGCCGCCGGGACACTGGCCGAGATCCTCGCCGCCGAGGGCGAGACGGTTCAGGCATCGGCCAAGCTCGCGGTGCTGGCGAAGGGTGAGGGCGCGGCCCCCGCGCCGAAACCCGAAGCTGCCGCCGAGGCCCCCAGAACCGCTGCGCTGCGCACGGGCGAGGATGCCCCCTCGGCGAAGAAGCTGATGGCCGAGCACGGGCTCTCGCCCGAGCAGGTCGAAGGCACGGGCCGCGACGGGCGCATCATGAAGGAGGACGTGCAGCGCGCGCTGACCGAGGCGCCGAAGCCCGAGGCTCCCGCCCCGGCGCCCGAGCCCGCCCGCCTGCCGCGCGCCCCGGTGGCCGCCGAGGATGCCGCGCGCGAGGAACGGGTCAAGATGACGCGCCTGCGCCAGACCATCGCGCGGCGCCTCAAGGACGCGCAGAACACCGCCGCGATGCTGACCACCTATAACGAGGTGGACATGACCGCGACGATGGAATTGCGCGGCGAATACAAGGACCTGTTCGAGAAGAAGCACGGCGTGAAGCTCGGCTTCATGTCGTTCTTCACCAAGGCCTGCTGCCATGCCCTGAAAGAGGTGCCCGAGGTCAACGCCGAGATCGACGGCACCGACATCGTCTACAAGAACTTCGTCCACATGGGCATCGCCGTCGGCACGCCCTCGGGCCTCGTGGTGCCGGTGATCCGCGACGCCGACGCGATGTCGTTTGCCGCGATCGAGAAGAAGATCAACGAGTTGGGCGCGCGTGCCCGCGACGGCAAGCTCTCCATGGCCGAGATGCAGGGCGGCACCTTCACCATCTCGAACGGCGGCGTCTACGGCTCGCTGATGTCCTCGCCCATCCTCAACCCGCCGCAGTCGGGCATCCTCGGCATGCACAAGATCCAGGACCGCCCCGTGGCGATCAAGGGCCAGGTGGTGATCCGCCCGATGATGTATCTCGCGCTCAGCTACGACCACCGCGTTGTCGACGGCAAGGGCGCGGTGACGTTCCTGGTGCGGGTGAAGGAGGCGCTGGAGGATCCGAGAAGGTTGCTGATGGATTTGTGAACGGATGCCGGGCTCA
>PHEG01000386.1 GCA_002842835.1 Alphaproteobacteria bacterium HGW-Alphaproteobacteria-2
TGATCGAGGGGGTGAACGCCGTGGCCTTCAACCCGCGCATCGCCTCGGGGCTCGGTGTGATACCTCGCGTAGTCGCGAACGGTCGGGAAATCTATGTAGCCAAGCTCACTCGCGCCGAGGCCGAGGCGCGCATCGACACCTGGCACCGGCCCTATCACTCACGTCTCCGGGCACTGCTCGACGAGGCGCATGCAGAGTTTGGGGCTGCCCTGCTGGTCGATTGCCACTCGATGCCCCACGAGGCGCTGGAAGGCACCGTGCCTGCGGGCGCGCCGCGCCCCGAGATTGTGCTGGGCGACCGGTTCGGTGCCTCCTGCGCGCCCGATGTCACCGATGCGATCGAAGCCTTCCTCATCGCCGAGGGGTTGCGCGTCGCGCGCAATGCACCCTTCGCCGGGGCCTATGTGGCGCAGGCCTACGGGCGGCCGCGCCGCGGCGTGCATGTGATCCAGATCGAGATCGACCGTGCACTCTACATGGACGAGACGACACTGGCCCAGCGCCCGGAATTCGAGGCGGTCTGCGCGAGCCTCGGTCGTGTGGTTGCGCATATCTGCGAACTGGCGCGCGGCGGCACCGGGGCGCTGCCGCTGGCGGCGGAGTAGAGTTCAGCGCAGGCCACGCCCCTTCACGATCGCCTCGGCGCCGAAACGCGCGCGGATCTCGTCTGTCGCGCGCTCGGCGGCGACGCGTCGCGTGGCGCCCGGGTCGAGCAGGTCGCCGCCACGATCGGCCTGGGCTGCGGGCACGATCTCGGCCAGCCCCACGCCGATCAGCCGGAACGGCCCTGCAAGCCCGCTCGCCACGCGCAGCGCCTGCGCCGCGCGCCAGATGCGGTCGGCCAGTTGCGTGGGCTCCGGCAGGCTCTGGCGGCGGGTGAAGAGACGGTGATCGGCGCGCTTGAGCTTTAGCACCACCACGCGGCCCGCGCGGCCCTTCGCCTTGGCACGGTCGGCGACCTTCACGGCCAGGCGCCAGAGATGGGCGTCCATGAGCTCCGGCGCGGCGGTATCGGCGTCCAGCGTGATCTCGGTCGAGATGCTCTTGACCGGCGCATCGGGCGAGACGCGGCGCCGGTCCTCGCCGCGGGCCAGATGCCACAGCCGTTCCGCCCCGCTGCCAAAGGCCGCGGCCAGCGCGGGTTTCTCCCAGCGGCGCAGGTCCCTGATGCGGGCGATGCCGCGCGCCTCGAGCGCGGCGCGCGCCGCGGCGCCGACGCCCCAGAGGAGGCTGACCGGCTTGTCGGCGAGAAAATCGAGCGTCTCCGCGCGCCCGATCACGGCGAAGCCGCGCGGCTTGTCGAGATCGGAGGCGATCTTGGCGAGGAACTTGTTGTGGCTCAGCCCGACCGAGAGGCTCACGCCCACCTCGGCGGCGACCTCCTGTGCAAGCCGGGCGAGCAGCACCGCAGGCGCCGCCCCGTGCAATCGCGCGGTGCCCGAGAGATCGAGGAAGGCCTCGTCGAGCGCCAGAGGCTCCACCGCCGGGGTGAGCGCCTCCAGCCGGTCGCGGATGGCGCGGCTCACCTCGGCGTAGCGCGCCATGCGCGGCCGGATCACCACCGCGTCGGGGCAGAGGGCGCGCGCCTGGAACATCGGCATGGCCGAGTGCACGCCGCGGATGCGCGCGATGTAGCAGGCCGCCGAAACCACGCCGCGCGTGCCGCCGCCCACGATCACCGGGCGGTCGGCGAGCGCAGGGTCGTCGCGCTTTTCCACCGAAGCATAGAAGGCGTCGCAATCGACATGTGCGATGGTCAGGTCGAACAACTCCGGGTGTGCCAGGATGCGCGGCCTGCCGCAGACCGGGCAGCGGCGCGGCGTGGTCTCGAATCGGGTCAGGCAGTCGCGGCAGAGGGCGGGCATGGGTGCAGGATAGCAGGCCCGGGCCCGGGCGTCACAGCACCCGGTAGGGCAGGGTGC
>PHEG01000018.1 GCA_002842835.1 Alphaproteobacteria bacterium HGW-Alphaproteobacteria-2
ACATACCTCAGCTTCGACATCGATGCGCTGGACCCGGCCTTCGCACCGGGAACCGGCACGCCGGTCTGGAACGGGCTGACTTCGGCGCAAACCGCGATCATCCTGCGCGACATCGCGGGCATCAACATGGTGGGCGGCGATGTCGTCGAGGTCTCGCCGCCTTACGACACCACGGGCGCGACCGCGATCATGGGCGCACATGTGGCGGTGGAGATCATCTGCCTCTGGGCCTGGAACCGGCGCGCCCGGGGCTGACAGGAAAGGCGAGGAACAATGCAGAACCTGCTGGACAAGGTGAACAAGTTCTACATCGGCGGAGAATGGGTGGCGCCCCTTTCGGACGCGCGTTTCCCGGTCATCGACCCGGCCACGGAAGAGGTCTTGGGCGCGGTGGCGATGGGCAATGCCGAGGATGCGAACCGCGCGGTGGCCGCCGCCGTCGCGGCCTTCGAGACATTCTCCGTCACTCCCAAACCCGAGCGCATCGCGCTGATCGAGCGCATCCGTGACATCTCGGTCCGGCGCATCGAGGACATCGCCCAGGCCATCATGCGCGACGTTGGCGCGCCCATCACCTTCGCCCGCGAAGTGCAGGCCGACACGGCGGTGGGCCATGCCGAGGGGCTGCTGCATGCCATGCGCGAGCAGGCGGAGCGCGAGACGCTCTGGAACGGCGACATCCTTCTGCGCGAGCCCATTGGCGTCTGCGGCCTCATCACGCCCTGGAACTGGCCCATCAACCAGATCGTGCTGAAGGTTCTGCCCGCCATCGCGGCTGGTTGCACCTGCGTGCTGAAACCTTCTGAATACACGCCGCTTTCCACGATACTCTATGCCGAGATACTGGAAGAGGCGGGGGTGCCGCCGGGTGTCTTCAACGTCATTCAGGGCGATGGACCCACGGCGGGCGCCGCCCTCTCGCGTCACCCGGACATCGCCATGATGTCGTTTACCGGCTCCACCCGCGGTGGCACGGCGGTGACGAAGGACGCGGCCGACACCGTGAAACGCGTGACGCTGGAGCTGGGCGGCAAGTCGCCCAACCTCGTCTTCGCCGATTGCGGGCCCGACCTGGAGCGGCTGGTGAGGAAGGGCGTGGCCGAGTGCTTCCTCAACTCCGGCCAGTCCTGTGACGCCCCGACACGCATGCTCGTGGAGGAAAGCGTCTATGCGGAGGTCTGCGAGATCGCGGCGGACGCCGCGCGCAACACCCGGCTCGACGACCCGGCGAAGGAGGGCGAGCATATCGGCCCGCTCTTCAGCGAGATGCACGAGACCCGGGTGCAGGCGCTGATCGAGAAGGGCGTGGCCGAGGGCGCGCGACTGCTCGCTGGTGGCCCGGGTCGGCCCGAAGGGCGCAACCGTGGCTACTGGGCGCGGCCCACGGTCTTCGCCGATGTCACGCCCGACATGACGATCTACCGGCAGGAGGTCTTCGGGCCCGTGCTCGCGCTCAGCCCCTTCGCCGACGAAGCCCAGGCCATCGCCATGGCCAACGACACGCCCTATGGGCTGGCCGCCTATCTCCAGACCGGAGACATGGGCCGCGCCGAGCGCGTGGCGGCGCGGCTGCGCGCGGGTGCAGTGCATGTGAACGGCACGGGCATGCAGTACGGCACCCCATTCGGCGGCTACCGCCAGTCTGGCAACGGGCGCGAGGGCGGGCTGGAGGGGCTCCAGGACTATCAGGAGATCAAGACGCTGCACCTGCCGCGCGGCTGAGGCGCGTTCAGTCGAACTTGCGCGAGGGGGCGAGCACGACGGCTTCGCCCTTAAGCACTGGCTTGCCGCCGACGAGGCAGCGGGTGTCGAGTGTCACGCGCCGCCTGTGCAGGTCGATCGCCGTCACCTCGACTTCGGCGCGCACCGTGTCGCCGGGGCGGACGGGAGCGAGGAACTTCAGCGTCTGGCCAAGATAGACCGTGCCATGGCCGGGCAGTTGCTCGCCGATCACCGCCGAGATCAGGCCCGCAGTCAGCATGCCATGGGCGATGCGGCCCTCGAAGATCGTGTCCTGCGCATAGGCATCATCGAGATGGACCGGGTTGCGGTCGGTCGAGACGGCGGCGAACATCTCGATGTCGGTGTCGGTCACCGTCTTCAGCAGATGGCGCATCATGCCGATTTCCAGATCCTCGATGCAGATCGTGCCGCGGGGCAGGTTGTCCAACATGTCGTCCTCGCAGGTGACGGGCAATTCCATTCCGAATCGTGCGCCTTGTGCGAAAGAATGTTACTTTGCACATGCAGCATTGGCAAGGGGCTTCCACCCGCCCGCCTGCGCGCCGCGCTCAGGCCAGGTGGCCCATCACCCAGGTCGGGCTGAGGCGCGCCTCGGCGAGGAAGGCGGCAAGCCGCGCCGGGTCGTGCGCGCTATCGGGACCGGTGCCGGTTTCGGCGGCTGCGAGCCCGCCGGTGAGAAACAGGCTGTCGAGATCCTCGCCCAGCGCGCCCTGCACATCGGTATGGATGCCGTCGCCGACGCAGAGGATGCGTGCGGGGTCGGTCTCGCACCCGAGCGCCGCGAGGCGTAGCCGGGCGAGGTCGTAGATCGGCGGGTGCGGCTTGCCGAAATAGAGGCTCTCGCCCCCCATCTCGGCATAGAGCCGCGCCAGCGCACCCGCGCACCATTCGCGCGTCTCGCCGCGATCCACCACGATGTCGGGGTTGGCGCAGAGCAGTTTCAGCCTGCGGTCGCGGGCCAGCGCAAATTCCGGGCGCATGACCTCGGGGTCGGCGTGCGGGTCGAAGGGACCGGTGCACACGATGCCCTCGGCCTCGTCGCGGCCTACCCGTTCGATGGCGAGCGGCGTGTCGAGCACCGCCAGCGGCTCGAAGAACGACAGGTCGTGTGGCTCGCCGATGTGCCACACCCGCCGCCCGACCGCGCCGCGGAACATCGCCGCGCGCGCCGCGTCGCCCGAGGTGGCTATCGTGTCCCAGCAGTCGCGCGGCACGCCCATGCGGTCAAGCTGCGCCTCCACCCCGCGCCGGGGCTTGGGCGAGTTCGTCAGCAGCACCACGGTGCCGCCCCCGGCGCGGAAACCCTGCAAAGCCGCCACCGCCGCGGGGAAGGGGTTGCGGCCGTCGTGCAGACAGCCCCAGAGATCGCAGAAGAGCACGTCGTAGCGACCTGCGATCTCCGCGAGCGCGGCAATGGGTGCGGTCATGTCAGAGTTTCAGCGCCGGGATGATCTGCTTCTTGCGGCTCATCACGCCGGGCAGCACCACCGCATCGCCCTCGACCGTGGCGCCGAAGCTCGCCTCGGCAAGCTGCCTCACCAGGTCGTTGGGCACAAGGAGCGTGGCCTCCTCGTTGAGGATGTCCACCACGAACAGAAGCACCTGCTCGACGCCGTCCTCGGCGGCCACCGTCTTCATGCTTTCCATGAGGCTCGCCTTGCGGTCGAGCACCACACTCGGCGCCGTGGTCTCCAGCACCGAGATGCGCAGCTTGTGGCCCGCGACCTCGTATTCCTTGCTGTCCATGCGCAGCAGTTCCGCGTCCGAGAAGGCCGAGACATCGGACTTGGCGGCGAACATCTCGGCGGCATAGTCGGCGATCACGATGCCCAGATCGTCGGCCAGCTTCATCGCCAGCGCCCGGTCGGTGACGGTGGTTGTGGGCGAGCGGAATTCCAGCGTATCCGACAGGATGCACGACAGCATCAGCCCCTTGATCGCCTCGGGCATGGCGGCGGCCTGATCGCCCATCAGGTCGTGCATGATGGTGGCGGTACAGGCTACCGGGCGCACGGTGATGTTGATCGGGCCCTTCGTCTTCAGCCCGCCCTGAAGCAGGTGGTGATCGATGATCTCGATCACGTTGGCGTCGTTGATGTGCGCGGGCAGTTCGGCGATGTTGTTGGTGTCCACCACCACTACATCGTCGCCTGCGCCCACGTCGGCGATGATCCCGGGCTGCGCCACGCCCCAGCGCCGCAGAACGAACTTCGCCTCGGTGTTGGGCTCGCCCAGCAGCTTTGCTTCGGCGGGCATGTTGCGCATCTCGCTCAGGAACCAGGCCCAGATGAGCGGGCTGCCGGTGGAGTCGGTGTCGGGGGCCTTGTGGCCGATAACCGTGATGGTCATGGGTGTGTCCTCGGGTGCGATTTCGCGGCCCTTATAGGGGTGGGGCCGGGCGATGTCACCCGCACGGACGCGGCAATTCGCGCATCTCTGCGCTGTTTGCACCGGGCGGTGGCCGGAGGTGTTGACAGGAGCGTGCGGCTTGCCTATCTCCCAACCGTTAGCACTCACCACGACTGAGTGCCAACGCACGAACAAGAGGAACCTCAGGAGTTTCAAGATGGCCTTCAAACCGCTGCACGACCGCGTCCTGATCCGCCGCGTCGAATCCGACGAGAAGACCAAGGGCGGTCTGATCATCCCCGACACCGCGAAGGAAAAGCCCGCCGAGGGCGAGATCGTCGCCGTTGGCGAGGGGCTGCGCGACGATGACGGCAAGCGCGTCAAGCTCGACGTAAAGAAGGGCGACCGCATCCTGTTCGGCAAATGGTCGGGCACCGAGGTGCAACTCGACGGCGAGGATCTGCTGATCATGAAGGAAAGCGACATCCTCGGCGTGATCGGCTGATCGCCGCCCCGGGACATCATTCGGAACACAGGAGAGAGACATGGCAGCCAAGGACGTCAAGTTCGACACCGATGCCCGTAACCGCATGCTGCGGGGCGTGAACATCCTCGCCGACGCGGTGAAGGTGACGCTGGGCCCGAAGGGTCGCAACGTGGTCATCGAGAAGAGCTTCGGCGCACCGCGCATCACCAAGGACGGTGTGACGGTCGCAAGGGAGATCGAGCTCGAGGACAAGTTCGAGAACATGGGCGCGCAAATGGTCAAGGAAGTGGCCCAGCGCACCAATGACGAGGCCGGCGACGGCACCACGACTGCGACCGTGCTCGCCCAGGCGATCGTCCGCGAGGGTCTGAAGTCGGTTACCGCGGGCATGAACCCGATGGATCTGAAGCGCGGCGTCGATCTGGCCGTGAAGCATGTTGTCGAGTACATCAAGGCCGCCGCGCGCCCGGTGAACGACAGCGCCGAAGTGGCGCAGGTGGGCACCATCTCGGCCAATGGCGAGTCCGAGATCGGCACCATGATCGCCGACGCGATGCAGAAGGTCGGCAACGAGGGTGTCATCACCGTCGAGGAAAACAAGGGCATGGCGACCGAGGTCGAGGTCGTCGAGGGCATGCAGTTCGATCGCGGCTACCTCAGCCCCTATTTCGTCACCAACGCCGACAAGATGGTGGCCGACCTGGAAGATGTGGTGATCCTGCTGCACGAGAAGAAGCTCTCGTCGCTGCAGCCGATGGTGCCGCTGCTCGAGTCGGTGATCCAGGCGCAGAAGCCGCTCCTGATCATCGCCGAGGATGTCGAGGGCGAGGCGCTTGCCACGCTCGTCGTCAACAAGCTGCGCGGCGGGCTCAAGGTGGCCGCGGTCAAGGCGCCGGGCTTCGGCGACCGCCGCAAGGCCATGCTCCAGGACATCGCCATCCTCACGGGTGGCCAGGTGATCAGCGAAGAGCTGGGCATGAAGCTCGAGAATGTCACGCTCGACATGCTGGGCCGCGCCAAGAAGGTCTCGCTCACCAAGGACGAGACGACGATCATCGATGGCGCGGGCGAGAAGGCCGAGATCGAGGCGCGCGTCGCCCAGATCAAGGCGCAGATCGAGGAGACCACCTCGGACTACGACCGAGAGAAGCTGCAGGAGCGGCTCGCGAAGCTTGCGGGCGGTGTTGCGGTGATCCGCGTCGGCGGCGCCACCGAGACCGAGGTGAAGGAGCGCAAGGACCGCGTGGACGACGCGCTGAACGCGACGCGTGCGGCGGTGCAGGAAGGCATCGTCGTCGGCGGTGGCGTGGCGCTGGTGCAGGCAGCCAAGACGCTCGAAGGGCTCAAGGGCGCCAACTCCGACCAGGACAACGGCATCGGCATCGTGCGCCGCGCGCTGGAAGCGCCACTGCGCCAGATCGCCGAGAATGCCGGCGTCGATGGTTCGGTGGTGGCGGGCAAGATCCGCGAGTCCTCGGACCCCACCTTCGGCTTCAACGCCCAGACCGAGGAATATGGCGACATGTTCAAGTTCGGCGTGATCGACCCGGCGAAGGTCGTGCGCACCGCGCTCGAGGATGCGGCTTCCGTTGCCGGTCTGCTGATCACCACCGAGGCGATGATCGCCGACAGGCCCGAGCCGAAGGGCCATGGCGCTGGCGGCGGCATGCCCGACATGGGCGGCATGGGCGGCATGATGTAAGACGCGCCATCCGGCGCATCGGCGAGGGGCCCGCTTCGGCGGGCCCTTTTCTTTGGTACTCTCCGAAGGGCGGGGGGGAGCCACGCAAAGAAAAACGCCCGCCGAAGCGGGCGTTGTGGTTGGCCGGGCGACCTCTGTCAGGCGGCTTCGGCCTGCAGGGCGGCGGCGTGGCGGCGCTCGCTCTCCTCGCGCGAGAGCGCGACAGAGGTGCGCACGCCCGCGGCGACGAAGGCCATGAGCCCCTCCACCACGCGCTCGTTGGGGTCGATGCCCGCGCAGGACAGTACCTCGCGCCCGTCGCGCGAGCGCGCCCAGCGTGCGATCTGCTCCGGCCCGTTGCCATATTTCTTGTCGTCGGCGATGGCGTCGTCGAGTGCGGCCAGTACGACCGCGGCAAAGAGCTTGCGGGCCCGCTGACCCTGCTCGTTGTTGAACGCCGTGCCATCAACGTAATCGAACATCACGTTGCCCTTCTTGAGTCAGTCTGTCTGTCATATCGCGCGTGCGGCCCAATATGGCGGTTTCGTGACGATTCGGTATTTCGGTTTGCGCATATCTGCCATGCATTGAATGCATGGATCGCGTTCTCCGTTTCACGATGTTGTCGTCAGCCGCCGGTATTGCCCGCTAGATATAGGCGGGGCCGCAGGTGCATCAAGCCTGTGGCAAGGCTTTCGCGGCCCCTTCCTTCAGGTCCGTGCCGGGCGGCCCCGGGCTTGACGCTGCCCTGGTGGCAGCGCAGTCTCGGTGCCTGTGCGCGGCGGGCGCAACTCAATCGGAGAGAGATCATGGCCAAGTTTCCCTCGCTAGGCGAGAACACCACGGTTCCCGACATCCTGAAGAAGAGCCCCGATGCCGGGGCGGCGCTGATGGAAGTGCACGAGGAGGTCATGCGCGGCCCGAGCCCGCTCTCGGAGGGTGAGCGGGAACTGATCTCGGCCTATGTCTCGAAGCTCAACGAGTGCTCCTACTGCTACGGCGTGCATTCGCACACCGCCGAGGCCTACGGTTTTGCCATGCCCGCCATCGAGTCGCTCTTCGAGGGGCTCGACCAGGCGGATGTGGACGACCGGCTGAAGCCTATCCTGAACTACGTCGGCAAGCTGACGAAACGCCCGTCGAGCGTGACCGAGGCCGACGCGCAGGCCGTCTATGACGCGGGCTGGGACGAGCAGGCGCTGCACGACGCCATCATGGTGGCCTGCACCTTCAACTTCATGAACCGCCTGCTGGAAGGCCACGGCATCCACGGCAACGCGGCGCTCTTCCGTGACCGTGGCCCGATGCTCAAGCAGCACGGCTACCGCCCGCTCATCCGCCTGCTGAAGCCGCGCGTCCCGGCCGCGCAGTAGGGCGATTGGCGCTCAGGGCCGCAGGATGATGCAGGTGGTGGAACCGGTGGCGTAGAGCCGCCCGTCGGCGACCCCGGTGATCGCTCCCTCCGCCACGGCGGTGCTGCGGCCTGCGTGGCGGCAGGTGGCGCGCACCTCGACCTCCGCGCCAAGCGGCAGGGCGCGCAGTAGGTTCACCTTGAATTCGAGCGTGGTGTAGAAGGCGCCCTGCGGCACGCGCGTCATCACCGCGCAACCGAGCGCGGAGTCGAGCAGCGTGCCATACCAGCCGCCATGCACCGTGCCCATCGGGTTGGTGTAGGCGAATTCCGGCGTGCCACGGAAGGTGGCCTCGCCCTCGTCCACGGCATGGAGCCGGTAGCCCAGCGTGCCGCACATCGCGGGCAGGGGGATGTGCCCGGCCAGCATGGCGCGCATGAACTCGAGCCCCGACATGGCGAGCAGCGCGTCTTGCCCGGCAAGATCGGCTGGGCCGCGGGCGATGCGGGGCGCGGGGTCTGGTGTCATCGGCGATCCGGTGGTTGCGTGGAGCCCCGCAGGCTTGCCACCCGCCGTGACGGGAGGCAAGGGCGCACTACTCCGCCGCGTCGAGTCGGCGCGGTGCCCCTGCATCCGCCGCGACCTCGGGAAGGTCGGTCGTGGGGCGCAGCGGGATCACCTGTGCCGCCGCCTTGCGCCCGAGGCTCCTGATGTCCTCGATCATCATGTAGAGGCTCGGGATCAGCACCAGCACGATGGCCGTGGCAAAGACGATGCCATAGCCGAGCGACAGCGCCATGGGGATCAGGAAGCGCGCCTGGCGCGAGGTCTCGAATATCATCGGCGCGAGCCCGCCGAAGGTGGTGAGCGTGGTCAGCAGGATCGGCCGGAAGCGGCGCACGCCCGCGTTCCAGATCGCCTCCTCCGGGTCCTGGCCCTCGCCCCGGCAGGTGTTGGCGTAGTCGATCATCACCAGCGCGCCGTTGATCACCACGCCCGAGAGCGCGATGATCCCCATGACCGAGATGATCGACAGCGAATAGCCCATGATCTGGTGCCCGAGCACCGCGCCGACGAAGCCGAAGGGGATGGCGGTCATCACGATCAGCGGCTGCACGTAACTGCGGAACGGGATGGCGAGCAGCACATAGATGACCAGAAGGGAGATGCCTGCCGACCGGAAGAAGGCGTTCATCGCGTCGCGCATCGTCGCCTGGCGACCCTCGAAGGAGTGGCTCAGCCCGGGCACGTCGACGGTGATCCGCGGCAGGATGTCCTCGGTCAGCGCGGCGAGGATGCGCCCGGTCTCGCCGATCGGCTCGACATTGGCGCTGGCGGTCACCACGCGCCGTCCGTCGCGGCGCACGATGGCCGTGTCGGCGCGCCCTGGCACCACGCGCGCAACCTGGTAGAGCGGGACCTCGCCGCCGTCCGGGGTGATCAGGATCATGCGCTCGACATCGGACTGCGATGTGCGCTCGTCGGCGGGCAGGCGCACCTTCACGGTCACCTCGTTGCGCCCGCGCTGCTGCTTGATCGCCTCGGCACCATAGAAGCGCGCGCGCACCTGCGCGGCGATCGCGGCGGCGTCGAGCCCCAGGCTGCGCGCCTCGTCGGCGATGCGGAAGTCGAGCTGCACCTTGCCTGCCTCGAACCCGTCGTCCACGTCGCGCACGCTGGCGAAGGCTTCGAGCTCGCGGGCGAGCGCCTCGGTGGCCCGCTCGAGCGTGGCGAGGTCGCGGTGGCTGAGTTCCACCGAGACCTGCGGCCCGCGCCCCGGCCCGCCCGCGTCGGCGGCGAAGCGCAGGCTCTCGAGCCCGGCGATCTCGCCACCGAGGGCCGCGCGCCAGAGCCGCGTGACCTCGGCCGTGGACATGTCGCGCCAGCGCTCGCCCGCCGGGTGCAGGTAGATCCGCACCTCGACGCTGTTCTCGCGGATGAGTGCATAGACCCCGCGCGCCAGCGCGTCGCCGCCGGTTTCCGCCACCACACGCTCGGCCGCGGTCACCAGCCGGTCGCGCACGGCTTCGGCGGCAGCC
>PHEG01000387.1 GCA_002842835.1 Alphaproteobacteria bacterium HGW-Alphaproteobacteria-2
ACGCGGCCCACGTCGCGCACCGCGGCCTTCGACAGCAGCGCGCCGAAGGTGATGATCTGCGCCACCTTTTCGCGCCCGTAGCGTTCCTGCACGTAATGGATCACCTCCTCGCGGCGGTCCATGCAGAAGTCGATGTCGAAATCGGGCATCGACACGCGTTCGGGGTTCAGGAACCGCTCGAAAAGCAGGTTGTAGCGCAACGGGTCCAGGTCGGTGATGGTCAGCGCCCAGGCCACGAGGCTGCCCGCGCCCGAGCCGCGCCCGGGGCCCACGGGGATGTCGCGCCCCTTGGCCCATTTGATGAAGTCGGCCACGATCAGGAAATAGCCGGGGAAGCCCATGCCCTCGATGATGCCAAGCTCGAAGTCGAGCCGTTTCGCGTAATCCTCCGTCGACGCAGCGGGTGGCACCACGGCCAGCCGCGCGGCGAGCCCCTCCTGCGCCTGCCGACGCAACTCCGCCACCTCGTTCTCGGCGAAGCGCGGCAGGATAGGGTCGCGCTTCGGGACCGCGAAGGCGCAGCGCCGGGCGATCTCCACCGTCATCTCGATCGCCTCGGGCAGGTCGGCGAAGAGCGCGGCCATCTCCTCGGGGCTCTTCAGCCGGTGCTCGGGTGTGAGCCGCCGCCGCGGCTCCTGTTGATCGACGTAAGCCCCCTCGGCGATGCACATGAGCGCGTCATGCGCCTCGAACATGTCTGCCTCGACGAAATGCACGTCGTTGGTTGCCACCAGCGGCAGGTTGGTCGCGTAGGCCATCTCGACGAAGCCGCGCTCAGTCGCCGCCTCGGCGGGTGTGCGCGAGCCTTCGGGCCCCGGGTGGCGCTGCAATTCGATATAGAGCCGCCCTGGAAAGGCCGCGGCCAGCCGCGTCATCAGCGCCTCGGCGGCAGGGCGCTGGCCTGCCTGCAAGAGCCGCCCCACCGGGCCGCCCGGCCCGCCGGTCAGGCAGATGAGCCCCGCGGCATGGGCCTCCAGTTCTTCCAGCCGTACCTGCGGCGTCTCTCCCGTGCGGCCCAGATGGGCGCAGGAGTTGAGCTTCATCAGATTGCCGTAACCTGCCTCGTCCTGCGCCAGCAGCACCACCGGGGCTGGCGCGGGCGCACGCTCGCCCGGGCGGGGGGAGAGATATGTGACATCCATCTGGCAGCCGACGATGGGCTGGATGCCCTCGGCCATGGCGAGGGTGGAAAACTCCAGCGCCGCGAAGAGGTTGTTGGTGTCGGTCACGGCCACTGCGGGCATGCCCAGCTTGCGGCAGAGTCCGGGCAGCGCCTTGAGTCGCACCGCGCCCTCCAGCAGCGAGTATTCCGAATGCAGGCGCAGGTGGATGAATCGCGGCTCTTTCGTCATGCGCAAAGCCTAGGCGCAGCGCCGCGAATGTGGAAGACGCGCGCCGCGCCCTGGGCACTTTTCGCGAAAAGCCGAAGGTGCTTCGGCGCTGCGCGCCGCCGCGGGCCTTGCCAAAGCCCCTCCGCTGCGGCTTTGCTGCGGCAAGACACCACAGGGAGGCGCAGGTTTTACGCCGCATCGGGCCTGCGCATGGCGGAAACCGCCAAACAGACAGCGGCACTGGAATGTCATGGAGGAAATCCGTTTCCTGCTGAACGGCGTGCCCATCAGCGTCACCGGCGAGCCGCCCACCCGCACCCTGCTCGACTGGCTGCGCGAGCGCCGCGGGCTGACCGGCACCAAGGAAGGCTGCAACGAGGGCGACTGCGGCGCCTGCACCGTGATGCTGAGCGATGCAGATGGCCGGGCGCGGGCGCTCAACGCCTGCATCCTGTTCCTGCCGCAGGTCCATGGCCGCGCGGTGCGCACCGTCGAGGGGATCGCGGGCCCGGGAGGCGCGCTGCACCCTGTGCAACAAGCGATGATCGACCATCACGGCAGCCAGTGCGGCTT
>PHEG01000388.1 GCA_002842835.1 Alphaproteobacteria bacterium HGW-Alphaproteobacteria-2
GGCCAGGAAGTGGGTGTCTCCCACTGGATAGCCGTCGATCAGGCGATGATCGACGCCTTCGCCGATCTCACCGACGATCACCAGTTCATCCATGTGGACCCGGCCCGCGCCCGCGCCGAGACGCCCTTCGGCGGCACCATCGCGCATGGCTTTCTCACGCTCTCGCTGCTGCCCGCGATGGCGCGCAGCGCCCGCCCTGCGATTGCCGGGGTGCGCATGGGCGTCAACTACGGCTTCGAGCGCATACGCTTTCTCGCCCCCGTCCCCGCAGGTGCACGGCTGCGCGGGCGCTTCACGCTCGCGGAACTCGACGAGCGCGCCCCGGGCGAAGTGACCCTCGCCTGGGACGTGACGGTGGAGATCGAGGGCGCGTCGCGCCCCGCCCTCGCCGCGCGCTGGATCTCGCGGCAGTATCTCGCCCCCTCACCGGGCTGATGCGCCGCGCTGTCAGATCACATCAAAACGCAAGGGCCGCACCTGACGGAAGAGGCCGGTCGCACGCAGCTTCTCCAGCACCGCCTCGGGCGGCTGTTCGTCGAGATAAAGGAGCGCAATGGCATCCTTGCCCCGCGCCGAGCGACCGAGCGTGAAGTTGGCGATGTTCACGCCGTTCTCGCCCATCGTGTGGCCCAGCGTGCCGATGATGCCCGGCACGTCCGCGTTGGTGGTGTAGAGCATGTGCGCGCCGATCTCGGCATCAATCGTGATGCCCTTGATCTGGATGAAGCGCGGCTTGCCGTCGGAATAGACCGTGCCGGCGATCGAGCGCTCGCGCGTCGGGGTGACCACGGTGATCTTGAGGAATGCGTCGAAGACACCCGTCTTCTCCTGCGTGGTGGTCGAGATGGCAATGCCGCGCTCCTTCGCCATCACCGGCGCCGAGACCATGTTGACCTCAGGGTTGGTCGCCCGCATCAGCCCGGCCAGCGCCGCGGCGTTGAGCGCGGCGGTGTTCATGCCCGCCACCGCCCCGTTGTAGAGGATGTTCACCGCCGTCACCGGCTCGTCCGTCATCTGGCCCACGAAGGCACCCAGATGCGTGGCGAGGTTCACCCAAGGGGTCAGCATCGGGGCTTCCTCGGCGCTGATCGCGGGCATGTTGATCGCGTTCGCCACGGCGCCGGTCAGCAGATAGTCGGACATCTGCTCGGCCACCTGCAACGCCACGTTCTCCTGCGCCTCGGTGGTCGAGGCCCCCAGATGCGGCGTGCAGACGACATTCGCCAGCCCGAAGAGCGGGCTGGCGGTTGCGGGCTCGACCTCGAAGACGTCGAAGCCCGCGCCCGCGACGTGGCCCGACCGGATGGCCTCGGCGAGTGCCGCCTCGTCCACCAGTCCGCCGCGGGCGCAGTTGATGATGCGCACGCCCTTTCTCGTGCGGGCCAGCGCATCCTTGTTCAGGATCATGCGTGTCTTGTCGGTCAGCGGCACATGCAGCGTGATGAAATCGGCGCGCGCCAGCAACTCGTCGAGTTCTATCTTCTCGACGCCCAGCTTCGCTGCCCGCTCGTCCGACAGGAACGGGTCGAAGGCCACGACCTTCATGTGCAGCCCCTGCGCGCGATCACAGACGATCGAACCGATGTTGCCCGCGCCGATCACGCCCAGGGTCTTGCCCGTCAGCTCCACCCCCATGAAAGCCGACTTCTCCCATTTTCCGGCCTGGGTTGAGGCATTGGCGGCGGGGATCTGGCGCGCGACGGCCATCATCAGGGCGATCGCGTGCTCGGCAGTGGTGATCGAGTTGCCGAAGGGGGTGTTCATCACGATGATGCCGCGCTTCGAGGCGGCCGAAAGATCGACATTGTCGACGCCGATGCCCGCGCGGCCGATCACTTTCAGATTGTCGGCGCGCTCCAGCAGCTTCTCGGTGACCTTGGTGGCGGAGCGGATGGCGAGACCCTGGGTGCCATGGGCGTGGTCCTTTGATCAGGTTATCGGAAACATGTCGGGCTGAAGCCCGCCCGGCGAATTGGCGTAGGCCGGGCTTCAGCCCGGCATCTGTCACACGGTTTCGGCGAGCGCGGCAATCTCTGCGCGGTAAGCCCAGCCGATCCAGGGCATCAGCGCCTCGATGTCGGCCCGTTCCACCGTGGCGCCGCACCAGATGCGCAGGCCGGGCGGGGCATCGCGGTAGGCACCGATGTCCCAGGCCACACCCTCGGCCTCCAGCCGTTTTGCCACCGCCCTGGCGAAGGCAGCCCCGTCTGCGATGGCCGGGTCGGCGAAGGTCAGGCAGACCGAGGTGTTCGAGCGCGTTGCCGGATCTTGGGCAAGAAAGGCGAGCCAGGCGTTCTCTGCCACGAAGCGCTCGATGACGGCGAGATTGGCGTTCGCCCGCTCGCGCAGCGCATCGAGCCCGCCAATGGACCGTGCCCAGTCGAGCGCCAGCAGGTAATCCTCGACCGCCAGCATGGAGGGGTAGCTTTCCAGCCGTTCGACCGCGCGCGGGGAGAGGATGATCATGCCATGCGCCGCCTCGCCGCCCAGCACCTTCTGCCACGAGAAGGTGGTGACATCGAGCCGGTCCCAGGGCAGGTGCTGCGCGAAGGCCGCCGAGGTGGCGTCGCAGATCGTGATCCCCTTGCGCTCCGCCGCGATCCAGTCGCCATCGGGCACGCGCACGCCCGAGGTGGTGCCGTTCCAGGTGAACACCACATCGTTGTCGCAGTTCACCGCCGAGAGGTCGGGCAAGGCCCCGTAGGGCGCCTCGTGCAGCTTCGCGTCGAGCCTCAGTTGCCTGACCGCATCGCTCACCCAGCCCGCGCCGAAGCTCTCCCAGGCCAGCATCTCGACGGGGCGGGGGCCCAGCATGGTCCACATCGCCATTTCCACCGCCCCGGTGTCGGAGGCGGGCACGATGCCGATGCGGTAGTCGGCGGGCACCTGCAGCACCTCGCGCGTGCCCTCGATG
>PHEG01000389.1 GCA_002842835.1 Alphaproteobacteria bacterium HGW-Alphaproteobacteria-2
TGGCCAGCGTGATCGGTGCCTACTACTATCTGCGCATCGTCTATCTGATGTATTTCGGCGAAGCGGGCGAAGGGCTCGACCGGGCGATGCCCGGCACGCAGTGGGCGGTGCTGATGGGCTCGGCACTCGTCATGGTGGTGGGGGTCGTCAATCTGTTCGGCATCGAGGCGCTGGCCGCGGCTGCGGCGCAGACCCTGGTACGCTAGGTGGCCGATGATGCAGGGGGGCGCTGCCCCCCGTCCCCGCTGACGCGGGGCCGCCCCCCGGAGTATTTGCGGAAAGTTGAAGGTGTCGGCCATGCCTGACTGGTCCTCGGGCACCGAGCGGCTGATCCTCGAGAGTGTGGACAGCACCATGGCCGAGGCGGCGCGGCGCGCGGTCGCGGGGGCCGCGGGGCCGCTCTGGATCATGGCGCGCGAGCAGGTGGCGGCACGCGGACGGCGCGGGCGGGTCTGGGAGAATCCGGTCGGGAACTTCGCCGCCACGCTGCTGATGCGCCCTCCCGAGAGCCCGGTGCAGGCGGGGCTGCGCAGCTTTACCGCCGCGCTTGCGCTGTACGACGCGCTGGCAGGGCTGAGCGGGCGTGCGGATCTGCTGACGCTGAAATGGCCCAATGACGTGCTGCTCGCGGGGGGCAAGGTGGCGGGGATCCTGCTTGAAAGCGCGGGACAGGGCGGGGCCATGTCCCATCTCGCCATCGGCTTTGGCGTGAACCTCGCCGCCGCGCCGCCGCCCGAGGCGCTGGAGGCGGGGGCGTTCGCCCCGGTGAGCGTGCTGGAGGCCACCGGCGTGAGGGTCGCGCCCGAGGTGCTGCTGGACGCGCTCGCGGCGGCTTTCGACGGCTGGGAACAACGTCTTGCCGCCTACGGCTTTGCGCCGGTGCGGCGCGCCTGGCTTGCGCGGGCTGCGCGCCTGGGCGAGACGATCACCGCGCGCATGGCGCGTGAGACGCTGACCGGCATCTTCGAGACGGTGGACGAGACCGGTGCCCTCGTTCTAAGCACGCGCGACGGACGCCGGGTGATCCCGGCGGCGGATGTCTTCTTCTGAGGGGGTCGGGCCCATGCTGCTCGCCATCGACTGCGGCAATACCAACACGGTCTTCTCCGTCTGGGACGGCGCGCGCTTTCTGTGCACGCTGCGCACCGCGACCGAGCATCAGCGCACGGCGGACCAGTATTACGTCTGGTTCTCCACACTCATGGCGCATCACGGCATTCCCATGGGCATCGACGCCGCGATCATCTCGTCCACCGTGCCGCGGGTGGTCTTCAACCTGCGCGTCCTGTGCAATCGCTATTTCGATTGCCGCCCGCTGGTGGTAGGTCGCCCCGACTGCCTGCTGCCGGTGGCTCCCAGAGTCGATGCGGGCACGCAGGTGGGTCCCGACCGGCTGGTGAATACCGTCGCCGCACATGACCGGCACGGCGGCAACCTGATCGTGGTCGATTTCGGCACCGCCACCACCTTCGACGTGGTGGACGACGATGGTGCCTATGTCGGCGGCGCGATCGCTCCGGGCGTGAACCTCAGCCTCGAGGCGCTGCATCTGGCCGCGGCGGCGTTGCCGCATGTCGATGTGACCCAGCCCGAGCGGGTGATCGGTTCGAATACGGTTGCCTGCATCCAGTCGGGTGTGTTCTGGGGCTACATCGGTTTGGTCGAGGGCATCGTGTCGCGCATCCGCGCCGAGCGCGGGCGGCACATGCCGGTGATCGCAACCGGGGGGCTCGCGCCGCTCTTCCAGCAGGGTGCGGCGCTCTTCGATGCGCTCGAGGATGATCTGACGATGCACGGGTTGACCGTGATCCACGGCTACAACAAGGAAAAAGGCACGATATGAGCAGCGAGAGACTGATCTACCTCCCCCTCGGCGGCGCGGGGGAGATCGCGAGCGGCTGATCCTCGTCGATTGCGGCGTGGCCTTCCCCGACATGGACGGCTCGCCCGGCGTCGATCTGATCATGGCCGACATCGCCTGGCTCCGGCACCACCGCAAGCGGCTGGAAGCGATCTTCATCACCCATGCCCACGAGGATCATGTGGGTGCGCTGGGGATGCTCTGGGATCAGCTTCAGGTGCCGGTCTATGCGCGGCGCTTCACTGCCATGCATGCGCGGCTGAAGATGGAGGAGCGCGGGCAGGACTACAATCGCGTGGAGACCGTGCGCGCCTTCCCCGAGGCGGTTGAGGCGGGGCCCTTCCGCGTCTCCTTCCTGCCGGTGGCGCACTCCATTCCCGAATCCTCGGCGCTCCTGATCGAAAGCCCGGCGGGCAAGGTGATCCATACCGGCGACTTGAAGCTCGACCCGACGCCACTGGTGGGCGAG
>PHEG01000390.1 GCA_002842835.1 Alphaproteobacteria bacterium HGW-Alphaproteobacteria-2
GGCCGGG
The DNA here is from genome assembly GCA_002842835.1 of Alphaproteobacteria bacterium HGW-Alphaproteobacteria-2. GTDB lineage: Bacteria > Pseudomonadota > Alphaproteobacteria > Rhodobacterales > Rhodobacteraceae > PHEG01. The sequence goes on from PHEG01000390.1 coordinate 8, forward strand.
CTTGACGATGCGCTCGGCACGGCCTTCGCGCAGCTTCTCGAACGGGCCGCGCCCCGGGCCGTAGATGCCTGCCAGCCGGAAGATGTGCAGCGGAAGGCCCGTCCTCTCTGCCAGCGCCTGCCAGGCGCGTTCGGCCTCCAGCCGCGCGGCGCCGCGTGGCGTGGTGGGGGCGGGAGGTGTGTCCTCGTCCACCCAAGCGCCCTGCCGGTCACCATAGACTGCGGTGGTGGAGAGATAACCGAGCCAGCGGATGCGCCCTGCCGCCGCGCCGATTGCTTCGCCCGCTGCGGCCAGCACTGGGTCTCCCCCGGGGCCCGGCGCGGCGGAGACGAGCAAGTGATCTGACGCAGAAATCGCCGGGGCGATGTCGGTACCGGGCCAGACCAGCGGCTCCACCCCCTGCGTTGCCAGCGCGTCCGCCTTCCCCGGGCTGCGGGTGGTGCCGATCACCCGCCAGCCCTGCGTGATCAGTTGCCGCCCCAGCGCCTGCGCCGAATAGCCATGCCCGAAGCTCAGCAGCGTGCCGGTCATCTCGCCCCCCGCAATCGCGCCACCGCCCAGCGCGCGGCATCCGCCACCGCCGGGTCCGGGTCACCGGTAAGCCGCTCCGCGGCAGGCAGCAGATCGGCCCGCCCGGAATTGCCGATGGCATAGCACACATTCCGCACGAAACGGTCGCGCCCGATACGTTTGATGGGCGAGCCGGAGAACTTCGCCCGAAAAGCAGCATCGTCGAGGGCAGCGAGATCGGCCAGCAGGGGGGCGGCAAGATCGTCGCGCGCGGCGTAGCGTGCTTCGGTGGCGGCCTGCGCGAACTTGTTCCAGGGGCAGACGGCGAGGCAGTCGTCGCAGCCGTAGATGCGGTTGCCGAGTGCCGTGCGCAGCGCCTCGTCCACCGGGCCCCTGTGCTCGATGGTGAGGTACGAGATGCAGCGCCGCGCGTCGAGTTGGAAGGGCGCGGGGAAGGCGCGCGTCGGGCAGATGTCGAGGCAGCGCGTGCAGCTTCCGCAGCGCTCCTGCGCGGGGGCGTCCGGTGCCAGCGCCAGCGTGGTGAAGAGCGCGCCGAGAAAGACCCAGTTGCCGAAGTCCTCGCCCAGCAGGTTCGTGTGCTTGCCCTGCCAGCCGAGCCCGGCGGCCTCGGCCAGCGGCTTTTCCATCACCGGAGCGGTATCGACGAAGACCTTGATCGCGCCGCCCGCTTCTGCGATCAGCCAGCGCCCCAGCCGCTTCAGCCGCACCTTCACGAGGTCGTGGTAGTCGCGGTTCTGGGCATAGACGGAAATCGCTCCGCGTTCGGGGCGCGCCAGAACCGCCAGCGGGTCATGTGCGGGCGTATAGCATTCCGCCAGCATCACCACCGCACGCGCCTCTGGCCAGAGCGCTGCCGGGTCGCCGCGCCAGTGAGTGCGCTCGGCCATCCAGTTCATCTGGCCGTGCCGCCCTTCGGCGAGGAAGGCATCGAGCCGCGCGCGCGCCTGCGGAACCGCGTCGGGATGACAGACGCCCATCGCGGCGAAGCCTTCGGCACGTGCCTGCCGGGCAAGGCGCGCCTTCAGCGCTGAGGGGTCAGAAGTCGAGGTCGGCATAATGCGCGGGTTGTGGAAACCCGGCGACCTGGTCGGCGAGAAGCCCGCGGAAGGCCGGACGCGACTTGATCTTGGCATACCAGTCCTTCACCGTCGCGCTGCGGTTCCAATCTACGTCTGAAATGTAGTCGAGGCAGGAGAGATGCGCCGCGGCGGCGAAGTCGGCCAGCGTCATGCGGTCTCCCGCAAGCCAGCGCCGCCGGTCCAGCAGCCAGCTCATGTAGTCGAGATGGAACTTGATCCGCTGGGTTCCCGTCTTGACGTTCCGCGAGTCGGGGTAGCCTCGGCCCATGACC
>PHEG01000391.1 GCA_002842835.1 Alphaproteobacteria bacterium HGW-Alphaproteobacteria-2
GAAGAAGACGATGGTCACGACGACGAAGAGGATGGGCATCGCCGCGGGCAGGGCGGCGAAGCGCTGGCGCCAGGTGAAGCCGCGCACCGGCGGGCCGAAACCCTTGATGGTCAGCGCCATGCCGATGATGAGCAGGGCATAGACGAAGGCCGAGAAGATGCCCGGAATGAACCCCGCCAGCAGCAGCTTGCCCACGTCCTGCTCGACAATGATGGCATAGATCACCAGGATGGCCGAGGGCGGGATCAGCGAGGCGAGCGTGCCCGCCGCCGCAACCACCCCGGCGGCAAAGCGCTTGTCATAGCCGATCTTCAGCATCTCGGGGATGGCGATGCGCGCGAAGACCGCCGCCGTGGCCACGCTGGCCCCCGAAACGGCGGCAAATCCGGCGGTGGCGAAGACCGTCGAGACGGCGAGCCCGCCCGGCACCCAGGCTACCCAGCGTTTCGCCGCCTCGAAGAGCGCGCGGGTGAGCCCCGCGTGATAGGCCAGGTAGCCTATCAGGATGAAGGTCGGGATCAGGCTGAGCGCCTGGCTCGACACCTTGGAATGGGGCACCTGCCCGGCGGTCTTCACCGCCACGGTCAGCGCCCAGAGGAACTGATCGGCGTCGTAGGCGCGGCGCGACCAGAATATCCACACGAGCCCCGCGAGCCCTGCCAGCGCGGCAGCATAGCCCACCCGCATGCCGAGCAGCACGAGCAGCAGGAGCCCGCCGGTGACCCAGAGGCCGATCTCGGTGGGGGTCATGCGATGTAGTCCCGTGTCCGCTGTCCGGGGGTGCCGGTGGCCCGAACGGGAGTGATCGCGCCGTGTCCCACCCGCTCAGCCCTCATGGCCGCTTACCTGCGCCGCCTCGCGCGCGGCCTGGGCGGCCGCATCCTCGACCAGCGGAACCGCCACGGGCGCGGCAAGCCCCAGCCGGAAGGCCCGGCCATAGCCCCAGAGCTGCAGCACGAGCCGCAGGCAGAGCACCGCGAAGGCCACCGGCGCCAGCAGCTTCGCGGGCCAGAGCGGCAGGCCGATGTCCATCGTCGAATCGCGGCTCCACATCGGCATTCCCGGGTCGAAGCTGCGCGCGAAATGCGCCCAGGAGCCCCAGACGAGCAGCGCCATCAGCACGAGAACCGCCAGCGTGGTGAGAAACTCCACCGCCCAGAGCGCCCGGCCGCGCAGTCGGCCCACCACGATATCCATGCGGATATGCCCGCCCTCGCGCTGCACATAGGCGATGCCCATGAAGGCGATCAGCGGCATCGCCTGCTCGATCCAGTCCACATAGCCGCGCACCGGCTGGCCGAAGGCGTTGCGCCCGCCGACCGAGACGACGGCCAGCACCATCAGCCCGAAGACGGCGAGCCCCGAAGCGAGCGCCAGCAGCCGCTCGGCGCGCACCAGCGCGCGGTCGGCGCGCGAGAGTGCCGAGCCGTCGGCCAGCACGCTGGTGCTGCCTGCCATGGGTTCTCCCGTCGGTTGGCGGGCGGGGTGCGCGCCCCCGCCGGGGCTTTACTCGGCGATCTTCGCGGTGACGAAATCGAGCAGATCCTGCGCGGGGATGCCGCGCGCGGCGTTCTCGGTCACCCAGGCCTGCTGCGCGGGCCCCGCGACCTGCTCGCGCAGCTTGGCGAGTTCCTCGGCCGGATAGGTGATCTGCGCGATGCCCCGGCTCTCCAGCGCGGGGCCCCACGCCGCCATCGTCTGATTGAGGTAGAAGTCGATGTAGTGGTCGAGCGCCTCGTCGATGGAGCCCATCAGTGCCGCGCGGTGCTCGTCCGAGAGTGCGTCGAGCGCGTCGGAATTCACCACCACCGGGCAGTTCACGGTGCCGGGGTTGAGGTTCGTCGTCCACCACTGGCCGGTCTCGATGGTGCCGAACGACATGTGCGCCACCGCCTCCATCGCCTTGCCGATGCCGCCGAGCGCGCGCACGGAAAGACCCTTGAAATCCTCCACGGTCTGCGGCGGCGCGCCAACGCCGACAAAATTGTACTGCGGCATCGGCGAGGGCATGATGGGCACCGCGTTCCAGCGCGCCAGATCGGCGCGCACTGCCGGGTGTTCGTAGAGCGCCTGCGAGATCATGCGCTCCTGTTCCAGGCTCTGCACACCAAGGAACGGGAGTTCCAGCACTGTCAGCGAGGGGTTCTTGTCGGGATGGTAGGAGGCGCAGAACTGCGCCATCTCGAAGGCGCCGATCGAGATGCCGTCGAGGTTCTCGCGCTCGGGAGAGAGCCCGCCGTAGGAGATGTTGAGCGTGAACTCGCCCCCGGTCTTTTCGGCCACAAGCTCTGCCAGCTTCTCGACATGCTCGGTGAAGGCGCGCCGCTTGCCCCAGAGCGAGACGTTCCATTCCACGGCCATGGCTTCGGTGGCGAAAGCGGTGGCAAGGGCCGCCACGGCGGCGGTCCGCAAGGCACGGTGCATCGTCTGTCCTCCCTGATGACGGTGCGAATGTCTTTATGACCCCGACGATAGCGCGTGCCGCCCTTCGCGCAAGACGGGAATCGCGGCGGGGGTGCCCGATGCCGCGCCGGGCAAAATTGGTCCGAAAGCCCTTGACCCCGGGGGAGGGGATGCTTTCTTACCCGCCAGACGAACCGGCGCGGGCGGCGACAAAGTTTGTTGCAAGCCTGCGTGCGCGGACGCAGGCGAC
>PHEG01000392.1 GCA_002842835.1 Alphaproteobacteria bacterium HGW-Alphaproteobacteria-2
CCCTGCGTTCTGGTGGGCTTCGGGCCCGAGGGTGCGGGCGTGGCGCGGCTCGCTCCCGAGGCGGTGATCGCAGCCTACGAGGAGTTGCCCGCCACGGTGGCCCGGCTGATCGGTTGATCTGCATCATTGACCGGGCAGGCCCCGCGCCCCACCATCCGCCGGAGTGACGGAGGTGCGGATGGCAGAGCGGTTCACCGGCAGCTTCACCCAGCAGGAGCCGATTCCCGAGGAGGCGATCGCGGCCGCGCTTGGTGTGATGCGCTCGGGCCGACTGCACCGCTACAATGTCGCCTCGGGAGAGGAGCCGGAGGCAGCGGCGCTCGAGCGCGATTTCGCCCGGATGACCGGGGCGCGCTACTGCCTCGCCCTGGCCTCCGGTGGGCAGGCGATGGCCATCGCGCTGCGCGCTGCGGGCGTGCGCCCCGGCGACCGGGTGCTGACCAACGGCTTCACGCTCGCCCCGGTGCCCGGTGCGATCGCCGCCGTGGGGGCGGTGCCCGTGTTCGTCGAGGTGACCGAGCGACTGGTGATCGACCTTGGCGACCTGGAGGCGAAGATCGCCTCGGTCGGGGCGAAGGTGCTGCTGCTCAGCCTCATGCGTGGACATATCGGCGATATGTCCGCACTTTTGCGCCTCTGCGCCGAGGGCGGGGTGACGCTGATCGAGGATTGCGCGCATACCATGGGCGCCACCTGGGACGGGCGGCCCTCGGGCCGTTTCGGGCTGGCGGGTTGCTTTTCCACCCAGACCTACAAGCACGCGAATTCGGGGGAGGGGGGGCTGCTGATCTCTGACGATGCGGAGTTCATGGCGCGCGCCACCATGCTCTCGGGCAGCTACATGTTCTATGGCCGTCATCCGGCGGGGCCGGAGCCCGAGATTTACGAGAGACTCCGCTACGAGACTCCCAACTGCTCGGCCCGCATGGACAATCTGCGCGCCGCCATCCTGCGCCCGCAGCTTGCCACGCTGGGCGAGCGGGTGGCGCGCTGGGCCGCACTCTACCGTTCGGTGGAGGTGGGGCTGGAGGGCACGCCGGGCCTGGTGCTGATCGCGCGGGATGCGCGCGAGGGCTTCGTCGGCTCGTCGATCCAGTTCCGCCTGCCGGGCTGGGAGGGGCCGCGCATCGCCGCGCTGGTGGCGCGCTGTGCGGCGCGCGGGGTGGAACTGAAATGGTTCGGCGCCGCCGAACCCGCGGGCTTCACCTCGCGTCACGACAGCTGGCGCTACGCCCCCGCCCAACGCCTGGCGCAGACTGATCGCATTCTCTCGACGCTCATCGACATGCGCCTGCCGCTCAGCTTCGGCCTTGACGACGGGCGGCTGATCGCGCGCATCATCCGTGAAGAGGTGGCCGCCGCCGCCCATGCCGCCGCTTGACCGGCGGGGCGGGGCGGCGTAGAAACTGAACAGGCGTTCAGTTATTCCGGGGGGAGGCGCAGCGCATGTTCAACGCGACGATGGATTTCGGCCTGGGCGAGGATATCGACGCGCTGCGCGAGAGCGTGCACCGCTTCGCGCAGGAGCGGATCAGGCCGCTCGCCGCGCAGATCGACCGCGACAACGTCTTCCCCGCCACGCTCTGGCGTGAGATGGGCGATCTGGGCATTTTGGGCATCACCGTTCCCGAGGAATACGGCGGCGTGGACATGGGCTACCTCGCCCATGTCGTGGCGGTCGAGGAGGTGGCGCGCGCCTCGGCGAGCGTGAGCCTTTCCTACGGTGCCCATTCCAACCTCTGCGTCAACCAGATCCGCATCAACGGCAGTGACGCGCAGCGCGCGAAATACCTGCCCGGGCTGGTGAGCGGCGAACATGTCGGCGCGCTGGCGATGTCCGAGGCGGGGGCGGGCTCGGACGTGGTCAGCATGAAGCTGCGCGC
>PHEG01000393.1 GCA_002842835.1 Alphaproteobacteria bacterium HGW-Alphaproteobacteria-2
AGGCAGTCGCGGCAGAGGGCGGGCATGGGTGCAGGATAGCAGGCCCGGGCCCGGGCGTCACAGCACCCGGTAGGGCAGGGTGCCGCGCGTGTTCGGGTCAACCTCGAGCGCGCGTTCGAGCGGAGGCACGGCCCGCTGGTGGCAATCGCGCCGCTCGCAGATGCGGCACGAGATGCCGATGGGTTCGAAGGCCGCGGCGTTGCCGGTATCAAGATCGTCGGCATATACGAGCGCACCCGCGTGCCCCACCTCGCAGCCGAGCGCAATGGCGAAGCGGCGCACCGGCGCGTGGAAGCTGCCGCCCGGCTTGGTCACGTCCCGCGCGAGGCAGAGGTAGCGCGCGCCGTCGGGCGTCTCTGCCAGTTGGCGCAGGAACTGGCCCGGCGTCTCGAAGGCACGGTGTACGTTCCACAATGGGCAGGCACCGCCGAAGCGCGCGAATTGCAACCGCGTGGCCGAGTGGCGCTTGGTAATCGTGCCGGCGCGGTCCACCCGCACGAAGAAGAAGGGGATGCCTTTCGCCCCGGGGCGCTGCAGGGTCGAGAGCCGCTGCGCCACCTGCTCGATCGAGGCGCCGAACCGCGCGGCCAGGCGCTCAAGATCGTGCCGCAACCCCTGTGCGGCTTCCAGGAACGGACCATAGGGCATCAGCGCCGCACCCGCGAAATAGTTGGCAAGCCCCGTGCGCGCGATGGCGCGCGCGGTTTCCGTCTGGAAGCGCGCGAGGTCGAGCGTGGCGTCGAGCAGATCGCCCTGCGTCAGCAGAGCCACCTGATGCAGAAGCTGGAAATGCCGCGTCGCCCCGGGGCTGTCGGCGTCGAGCGTGATGGCGCGGGTGGCAGGATCGTAGCGGCGCAGCGGCCCGCCCTCGGCGAGCGTGACGCTGTAGCCGCGGCTCTCCAGCCAGGCGGCCACCGGCGCGGCGCCCTCGCGTGCGCCGATCCCGAACCGCGAGGCGAGCCGCTCTGCGGCCCGGTCCACGGCGTCGATGTAGTTGTCGCAGTAGTGGAAGAAATCGCGCACCTCCTCCCAGGGAGAGGGGCGCAGCAGCGGTGGCGTGGTCTCGGCGAAGACAGGGTCGGCCAATGCCTCGCGCATGTCGCTGACCATCCGCTCGGCATCGCCCGCCGAAAGCTCGGTGACATCGAAGCCGAATTCGGAGGCGAGGGCGAGCACCACCGCGGTGGAGACCGGTCGGTGATTGTGCTCCATCTGGTTGAGGTAGGGCAGCGAGATGCCGAGCTTCGCGGCAAAGGCCTTCTGCGTGAGGCCGAGGCGCATGCGCAGCTCACGCAGCTTGGCTCCGGCATAGAGCTTGCGCATGGACCCACCCTCCGGCTTCGCGGATTTGCCGGAGTGATGTTAGGCTTTGCAAAGCGTGCCCCGCAAGGGGCCGCGCGGGTGGCTCAGAGCAGGCGCAGATTTCCCGCAGAGGCGCGCCCGTCGCGGCCTTCCAGCATCTCGTAGGCGACGGGTTGATCGTCCTTCAGCGTCGTCAGCCCGGCACGCTCCACCGCCGAGATAGTCGGCATGACCGTTCCTTCCAGTCCTTCCCAGCCTGCGCCCCGGCCCCGCGCCGGGGCTGCTTGCCCCGTGTTGCAGCCATATCCAGGGCCGTGCCGGTCGCCTGAGTCGGTCGTCGGTCGAGCGTGGAAAGTCTGTCTTCACGTATGGGAAGGGTGCCTCAGGGAGACGATAAAATCAATCTCGGCCCCAAGGGCGGCCGCGGATGTCGCGGGGCAAGGCCGCGAAGGTGCCATCTTCCGGTCCCAATGCACTGGCATCACGGGGTCGTGACGGGCCGTGATGAAACCGCAGACGTGCAGGCCCGGCGCGCTGCCGCGCTGCCACCGCCCCCGGGTTCCCTCCCCCGGGGGCGCGCAGCCGGTGCTCAGGCAGAGCCAAGGCCCAGCAGCGCACGCGCCTCGGCGGGAGTGGCCACCGGGCGCCCGTATTTCCCGCACAAGGCTGCCGTGCGGCGCACCAGTGCGGCGTTCGAGGGCGCGAGCGTGCCGCGATCGAGGCGCACGTTATCCTCGAGCCCTGTCCGCGTGTGGCCGCCGCGCGAGATGCACCACTCGTTGAGAACGCTCTGGTTGGGCCCGATCCCCGCCCCGCACCAGAGCGCATCCGGCGCGAGCCGACCCAGCGTCTCGATGTAGAAATCGAAGATGCGCTCGTCGGCGGGCATCGCGTTCTTCACGCCCATGACGAACTGCACGTAGAGCGGGCCCTTCAGCCGCCCGTCGGCCTGCATGCGCGTGGCCTGCACGATGTGGCTGAGGTCGAAGCACTCGATCTCGGGCTTCACGTCATAGGCCAGCATCTCGGCCGCCAGCCAGTCCACCAGATCGGGCGGGTTCTCGTAGACCCGGGTGGGGAAGTTGTTCGATCCGACCGAGAGCGAGGCCATGTCGGGGCGCAAGGGCAGCATGCCGCCGCGCGCACGGCCCGCCCCCGAACGCCCGCCGGTCGAGAGTTGCACGATCATGCCCGGGCAATGTTTCTCGATCCCCTCCTTCAGCCGTGCGAAACGCTCGGGGTCCGAGGTAGGCGTGCCATCCTCCATGCGCACGTGGCAGTGCGCGATGCTGGCGCCGGCCTCGAAAGCCTCCTGCGTGCTTTCCACCTGTTCGGCGACAGTGATCGGCACGGCGGGGTTGTCGGATTTCTGCGGCACCGATCCGGTGATGGCGACGCAGATGATGCAGGGGTTGGTCATGTCTCGTTCGCTATGCTGCTGAGGATCGTCGCCAGTCTATCCGGCATGGCGAAGAAGGGCGAGTGCCCGCAGGGCAGGCGGTGCACGTCGGCGATGCCCGCGCTCATCGTCTCCTGGTACTCGGGCGGGATGGTGCGGTCGTCCTCGCACAGGATGTAATGCCGCCGCAGGGCCTCGGCGCGGGCGGTCGAGGGCAGCGGCGCCTCCTGCGGCGCGATCGGCTGCGGGCAGAGCCGTGGCACGGCATAGTCGGCAATGGCCTGCGGGCAGTCCTGGTAGAACTTGCCCGCCGCCTTCGCGGGGTCGATGGTCATCGTCACCCGGTCGCGCGAAACCTGAATGGCATCGGTCAGCAATTGTCGCGGCCCAGCCCGGCGCATGTCTGCCATCGACATGCCCGCGACTGGCACATAGGCGCAGACATAGACGAGCGCGGCTACCTTTTCCGGGGCGCGTTCGGCCGCCGCCGTGATCGGGTAGCCGCCCATGGAGTGACCGACG
>PHEG01000394.1 GCA_002842835.1 Alphaproteobacteria bacterium HGW-Alphaproteobacteria-2
GCATCAGCGGGTCGCCGGTGAGATTCTCCCACAGGCTCGCGGCCGGGTCGAGCCGGGCGCGGGCCTGGTCGAAGACGGCGATCTCGAGGTTGGTGCCCAGCCGCACCCGCCCGGTGTCGGGTACCTCGGCCCCGGTCAGCAGATTGATCAGCGTCGTCTTGCCCGCGCCGTTGGGGCCCACGACCGCCAGCCGCTCGCCGCGGGTGATGCGGATCGAGAAGTCGCGCAGGATGATCCTCTCGCCGAAACGCTTCGAGATGGCTTCGGCCTCGATCACCAGCTTGCCCGAGGCGTCTCCCGCCTCCAGCGCCATCTCGCCCGCACCCTGGCGGCGGATCATCGCGGCGCGCTCGGCGCGCAGCTGGGCGAGGTTGCGCACCCGCCCCTGGTTGCGCTTGCGGCGGGCGGATATGCCCTCGACGGCCCAGCGCGCCTCGGCCTTTATCTTGCGGTCGAGCTTGTGGCGCTGCGCGTCCTCCTCGTCCCAGAGCGCGTCGCGCCACTCCTCGAAGCCGTCGAACCCCCGGTCGCGGCGGCGCGCCTGGCCGCGGTCGAGCCAGAGCGTGGCGCTCGTGAGCCGCCTGAGAAATGCGCGGTCGTGGCTGATCAGCACGAAGGCGGCGGAGGTCTCGGCCAGCCGGTCCTCCAGCCATTCGATGGCGGTGATGTCGAGGTGGTTGGTCGGCTCGTCGAGCAGCATCAGATCCGGCGCCTCGGCCATCAGCCGCGCGAGCGCTGCGCGCCGCCGCTCGCCGCCCGAGGCCGCGGAAACCGGCACGGCCGGGTCGAAGCTCAGCCCCGCGACGGCGGCTTCCACCCGCCATTCGTCGCCGGGGCAGAGGGTCGCGGTAGCGAAATCCCCCAGCGTGGCATAGCCCGAGAGATCCGGGTCCTGCTCCATGTAGCCCACCTGCGTGCCATTTGCGGCGACGCGCACACCCGCGTCGGGCTCCGCCAGCCCGGCCAGGAGGCGCATCAGCGTGGACTTGCCCGAGCCGTTTCGGCCAACCAAAGCGATGCGCTCGCCCGGATGGATGGCGAGGTCGAGCCCCTCGAAGAGCGGCTGGCCGCCATGCCCGAGGGTAACGCCGGAGAGTTGCAGTAGCGGTGTGGGGGGCATGTGTTTCGGTTCGGTCCTGGTGGCGGCAACGGGACCGGGGCTCTGCCCGTCGCCATCGGTGCTTGAACCGATGGCGCACCGATGGCAACCCCGGAGTGTTTGGGGGAAAGTTGAAGTGAACGAAAGGGCGCGTGCGTCAGGCGGTGCGCCCCTTGCCTTCCAGATGCTTGCGCAGTTTCGAGGGGCCGGGCTTCTTGCGGTCCTTGTAGGGGTTCTTGTCGGCCTGGCTGCGCAGCGTCAGGCGGATGGGCGTGCCGGGCATGTCGAAGGCCTCGCGCAGACCGCCGACGAGGTAGCGCCGGTAGCTCTCCGGCAGGTCGTCGGGCTTCGAGCACATCAGCACGAAGCCGGGCGGACGGGTCTTGACCTGGGTCATGTAGCGCAGCTTGATGCGCCGTCCGCCGGGAGCGGGCGGCGGGTGGCCCGTGACCATGCCTTCGAGCCAGCGGTTGAGCCGCGCGGTAGAAATGCGCCGGTTCCACACCTCCCACGCCTGCATCACCGCCTTCTGCAGCCGGTCGAGCCCCTGCCCCGTCTTCGCCGAGACGGCCACCAGCGGCGCGCCGCGCAACTGCGGCAGCAGCCGCTCGAAATTCTCGCGCAACTCCGCGAGACGAGCCTGCTTCGCGGTCTCCAGATCCCATTTGTTGACTGCGACAACCACGGCGCGACCCTCGCGCTCGGCCAGATCCGCGATGCGCAGGTCCTGCGTCTCGAAGGGGGTGGCGGCATCAAGCAGCACCACGACCGCCCCAGTCGAGCTGCACCGAGATAGCGTCGCGGGTGATGCCCGCCTCGGGGCCGGTCAGCAGCCGGTCCTCGCCCAGGATGCGGTTGACCAGCGTGGACTTGCCCGAGTTGGGCCGCCCGATGATCGCCACCTGCAGCGGGCGTTCGGGCGTGGGCAGGGGCTGGCCGGGGCCCTCGTCGTCGAACTCGCCCGCGTCCTCGGGCAGGGCGACGTCGGTCTCGGGCGCCTCTTCGGCAGCGCCTACCTCCTCGGCGATGGGGCGCAGCACCTCGAGCAGGTCGGCCATGCCCTCGCCATGCTCGGCCGAGATGCGCAGCGGCTCGCCGAGACCCAGCCCCCAGGCCTCGATCAGGCCGGCCTCGCCCGCGCGGCCCTCGGCCTTGTTGGCGGCAAGGACGACGCGGCGCGCGCGGCGGCGCAGGATGTTGGCGAATATCTCGTCGACCGGGGTGACGCCCGCGCGGGCGTCGATGACGAAGAGGCAGACATCGGCCGCCTCGACGGCGCGCTCGGTGAGCTTGCGCATGCGCCCGGGCAGGCTCTCGTCGGTGGCGTCCTCCAGCCCCGGCGTGTCGATCGCGACAAACCGCAGGTCGGCCAGCCGCGCCGCACCCTCGCGCAGGTCGCGCGTCACTCCCGGAGTGTCGTCGACCAACGCCAGCCGCCGCCCCACGAGGCGGTTGAAGAGCGTGGACTTGCCCACATTGGGCCGCCCCACGATGGCGAGCGAGAAAGACATGCGATACCCCTGCGCGAGCCGCCAGCGGCCCGGATGGGAGCCCCTACACGCTCCGCCCCCGCTTGGAAAGCCTCAGCGGAAGGCGTGGAGCCGCCCCTGCTTGGAGACCACGTAGAGCGTGCCCGAAACGACGATGGGCGCGCTTGCCGCGCCGCCGGGCAGACGCAGCTCATGCACGCGCTCGCCCGAGACCGGATCGAAGCCGCGCAGCCGGTCGTCGGAGGAGGCGATCCAGACGATGCCGCCCGCCAGCACGGGTCCGTGATGCGCGACCACCGCATCCCAGCGGTGTTGCGGCTTGCCCGCGGCGACGAAATTGGGCAGCTCCGCCTCCCAGATGCGGCTGCCGTCGCTGGCGTCGAGGCGCAGCAGGCTGTTGCGGTCGGAGATCAGGAAGACCGAGCCGCCCTCGGGCCAGATGGGCCCCAGGGCGCCCTCGCTCACCGTCCAGACCAGCCTGCCGCTGGCCGTTTCGAGCGCGATGCTGCGCCCGGCCTGATTGCCCGCATAGACCACGCCGCCATCGATCACCGGATCGCCGGTGATGTCGGTGATCGCTGCGCGCGCGAGGCCGCTGCGGCGGCCCGCCACGCTGGCCTGCCAGACACGGATGCCGTTCTGCTTGAGCGCCGCCACCAGATCGCCACTCGAGAAGGGGAAGATCACCAGCGTTTCGGTCAGCGCCGGCGCCGGGCCGCCGGAGATCAGCGTGTCGGCGGGCACACCCGGGATTTCCCAGCGCACGCGGCCGGTATCGGCTTCGAACGCCCAGGCGCGGCTGTCG
>PHEG01000395.1:0-3969 GCA_002842835.1 Alphaproteobacteria bacterium HGW-Alphaproteobacteria-2
CGATATCGGTCGCGCCGAGCGCAAAATCGCCGAAGCGCACCGCCTGCGCGCTCAGCGCCACTTCGGCATCGGCCGCCGAGAGCCCCGAAACGTCGATCGCCTCCTTGGGCCAGCCAGCGGAGCCGCCGCCTGCTGTGTCACCGCCACCGCCCGCGAGCCCCGAGAGATCGAACGTGTCGGCGACAAGCTGCGCCACCAGCCGCGGACGCGCGCCCGCCAGCGAGACATCAACATCCGCGCGGATCGTGTTGCTGTCGAGCCGCAGCGTGCCGCCGCGCAGGAATACCCGCTCCGCCCCCGCCAGCGTCATGTCGCCCGAGAGCGCGATGCGCTCGCGCCCCAGCCCCTTGGGCAGATCGACGGGTGGCTGCCCGGCCAGGGCGAGCAGGCTCGCCAGATCGCGCAGATCGGCTTCGAGCCGACCCTCCGCGGCGACCGGATCAGCGCCCGCGCGGCCGGTGAAGGCGACCGTGTTGCCACCGGTTTCGAGGCGAAATTCCACCGGACGCACGGTGCCCGCCAGCATCTGCTCCACCCCGTCGAGCATGACAGAAAGCATCACCGGCGCGCCGTTGAACCGCGCACTGCCCTCAAGCGTGGCGCGCCCGGCCAGACCCGGCAGGCCAAGCGTGAGGTCGGCGTCGGAAAGTACGGTCTCCTGGCCGCCGGCGTGATCGACATAGCGGATCAGGCCGCCGGTGATGGATGCACTTTCCACCGCCAGCTTCGGCAGGGCACTTCCGCCCGCACCCGGCGCAGCGCCGCTGCGCGGCGTTCAAGCAGGATGCGCGGCTTCTCGATGCGCAGTTCGCGCACCGCGATATCGCCCGAGAGGAGCGGCAGCGCCTCGACGCCGATAACGAGCGCGTCGGCAGCGATCATCGGCCCGGCCTCCGACCAGGGCGCATTCGCGATGCTGACGGCCCCGGTGGAGATGCCGATCACCGGCCAGAGCGTGGGGCGCAGATCGCCCTCGATACTGAGCGCGCGCCCCGTCGCCGCCTCGAACTGCCGCGCTGCCACGGCCGCAACCCGCTCCGCCGGAATGAGGAACAGGGCACCGAGACCGAGCAGGCCGAGCACGATCGCGACAAGCACGAGACGGACGATCCAGCGCATCATCTTTACTCCCTACAACCCGTGACCAAACTAGGCTCGCCGCTGCCCGTGCTCAAGCGCCAAGGGCCTTTCGCGCCGCTCCGCCGACGGCTATATGCCCGCGGATGAGCGCGAACCCGCCCGCCACCCGCCCCGACATCGCCCGCCCGCGCCTGCCGCGCGCGGACCGTGGTGGCCAGCCACGCATCGGCATGGTCTCGCTCGGCTGCCCCAAGGCGCTGGTGGACAGCGAGCGCATCCTCACCCGGCTGCGCGCAGAGGGCTATGCCATCAGCCCCGACTACGCGGGCGCCGACGCGGTGATCGTGAACACCTGCGGCTTTCTCGACTCCGCCAAGGCCGAGAGCCTCGAGGCGATCGGCGAAGCGCTGGCCGAGAACGGGCGTGTTATCGTCACCGGCTGTCTCGGCGCCGAGCCCGGCTACATCACCGGCGCGCACCCTTCGGTGCTGGCAGTGACCGGCCCGCACCAGTATGAACAGGTGCTCGACGCGGTGCATGCCGCGGTCCCGCCCGCGCCCGACCCTTTCATCGACCTGCTGCCGCCCACAGGGGTGAAACTCACGCCCCGGCACTACGCCTATCTGAAGATTTCCGAGGGCTGCAACCACAAGTGCCGCTTCTGCATCATCCCCGACATGCGCGGCCTGCTCGTCTCGCGCCCCGCAGCGGCGGTGCTGCGCGAGGCCGAGCGGCTGGTCGAGGCGGGGGTGGGTGAGCTTCTGGTGATCAGCCAGGACACGTCCGCCTACGGGCTCGACCTGCGCCATGCCGCCAGCCCCTGGCGCGGGCGGAACCGGCGCGCGCACCTCACCGATCTGGCGCGCGGGCTGGGCGAGCTGGGGGTCTGGGTTCGGCTTCACTACGTGTATCCCTACCCGCATGTGCGAGATCTGATCCCGCTGATGGCCGAGGGGCGCGTGCTGCCCTACCTCGACATCCCGTTCCAGCACGCCCACCCAGATGTGCTCAAACGCATGGCGCGGCCCGCCGCCGCGGCGCGGACGCTCGACGAGATCGCCGCCTGGCGCGCGCTCTGCCCCGAGCTGGCAATCCGCTCCACCTTCATCGTGGGTTTCCCCGGCGAGACCGAGGCAGAGTTCGAAACGCTGCTTCCGGGCAAACGCCCTCCCGGGTCAGGTTCCGGAGGATGTGAAGGAGGACCGTTGGCATCGTTTCATGCAGGTTTCACAGCGAATTTCCGCTGAAAAACTTGCTGATAAGATCGGATCAGTGCAAGAGATCGTGGTTGATGCCATCGCTGAAGATCATGCCGTCTGCCGCACCCGTGCGGATGCGCCGGAGATCGATGGCACGTTGCTGCTCGAGTCAGGATTCGAACACCTGACCCCGGGAGACCGATTGCGGGTGCGGGTCACCGCCGCTTCGGACTACGATCTCTCCGGCGTGCCTTTCGCCTGAACCGCCTTACCCTGCGCCCGGATCGAAGCGCGCCGCAAGCCGTGTGGCGGCCAGATCGACGGCCCGGTGCAGCGCCACGGTAAAGAGCGCCAGCACGATCAGCGCGGCGAACATCAGCGCCGTCTGCGCACGCCCGTTGGCCAGCAGCATCAGGTAGCCGAGACCCCGCGACGCCCCCACCCATTCGCCGATCACCGCGCCGATGGGCGCATAGACGGCGGCGAGCCGCAGCCCCGAGCCGAGCGCCGGGATGGCATGGGGCACGCGCAGCCGCCACATCACCGCGCCTGGACCCGCCCCCATGACCCGGGCGAGGTCGAGATACCCGCGCGGCGTACGCAACAGCCCGTCGAGGAAGGACGAGGTGACCGGGAAATAGATGATCAGCACAGCCATGGCGATCTTCGAAGTGATGCCATAGCCCAGCCAGAGCGTGAGGATGGGCGCCAGCGCGAAGACCGGCACCGCCTGGCTGAAGACGAGCAGCGGCCGCACCCAGGTGCGCAGCCCAGGCGAGGCGGCCAGCTGCAATGCCGTCGCCGCGCCCAGCGCCGCGCCCAGTGCCAGCCCCACCAGCACCTCGGCGAAGGTCACCAGCGCATTGTCGGCGATCAGTCCGGCGTTCAACCAGAGAGCGCCGGCCACCAGCCCCGGCCCGGGCAGGATGAAGGGCGGCAGACCCGTCAGCCGCACCAACGCCTCCCAGAGCGCGAGCGCGATCACGAGCGCCAACGCATATCCGCCGGCGCGTTTCACGTCGCGCCTCTCAGCCGCGCGAGCAGATGCGCCTGCGCGGCCAGCACCCGCGGGTCGTCCACCGGGCGCGGCGGCGCACCGGCGGGCAGGTCCACAGGTGCGAGCCCCGCGCCGGTCAGCACATGCACATGATGCCCGAGCCGTACCGCCTCGCCCGGGTCGTGGGTGACCATCAGCACCGTGCGCCCCTCCAGCACCTCCGCCGCCAGATCCTGCATCTCGGCGCGCAACGCCGCATCCAGCGCCGAGAAGGGCTCGTCGAGCAGCACCACGGGGCGGTCCTCCATCAGCGTGCGGGCGAGCGCGGCGCGCTGGCGCTGGCCGCCCGAGAGCGCACCGGGGCGCTTGCCCGCATGCTCCGTCAGCCCCACGCGGGCAATGGTGGCGGCGAGGCGCCCGGGCTCCGCGGCGGCCCCGCGCAGCAGCGCGCCGAGCGCCACGTTGCCCGCCACATCGAGCCAGGGCAGCAGCAGGTCATCCTGCGCCATCCAGGCCACCCGGCCCGCGAGCGTCGCGCCGTCATCCGCACCAAAGCGCCCCGCGAGAGCTGCGCCGGTCTCGAGCCCCGCGAAAAGCCGCAGGATGGTGCTCTTGCCCACGCCGGAGCGCCCCAGCAGGCATGTCCATTTGCCGCCCGGCACATCGAGACGCAGCGGCCCGAAGAGCGCCGCG
>PHEG01000395.1:4003-5039 GCA_002842835.1 Alphaproteobacteria bacterium HGW-Alphaproteobacteria-2
AGCCGCGCACCGATCTCGCCATAACCCAGCACGCAGGGAGCCAGCGCCGCCAGCAGGTCGAGCGCGTCACCCGAATAGCCCGCCTCGAGCACATAGCGCGTGTAGGCCAGGTTCTCGGGTGCCTCGGGCGTGGCCTCCAGCGCTTCGGCGGTGATGCCCTCGGCGGCGCATGTCTCGACATGCAGCCGCATCTCGGTATTCACCAGCCCGCCCAGCACGCGCGCCGCCGCCTGCATCTCGGCCAAGCTTTCCGCCTTGGCCGCCAGCAGCGCCCAGGCGCGGGCGAAATGGATCAGGAAGACGTAATCCTGCGCGAGATAATGCAGGTAGGCCGCACGCGGCAGCGTACCGTCCCCCAGCCCCTCGACGAAGGCGTGCCGCGTGTAAGCCCGCCATCCGGGCGCCGCCGCGCGCCAGAGCGCAAAGGCCCGACCATAGTCCGGCGCGCTCATTGCGCGGTCACGTCGATGGCAAGCTCCGACACCGGCGCCTCGCCCTCGATCATGCCTGCCCCGGCGAGGAATGCCTCGAAGTCGCGGTAGCGCCCGGCGTCGAGCGCCGCAGGCCGGGTGGCGAAACGCGGGTATGTATCGCCCCAGGCGCGGCGGTTCAACTCGTCGTCGAGTTCGCGGGCATAGGAGGCATAGGCCGCCCAGCCCTCCTCGGGGTGGTTGAGAATGAACTGCACCGCGCGTTCGGTGACCTTGAGAAAGCGCGCCACCCGCTCGCGATCCATCCGCCCGGGGTTGGCGACATAGATCAGTTCGTCATAGGCGGGCACGCCCACCTCCTCGACCGGGAAGCAGCGCCCCGGGCGGCCCTCGATCTCCATCTGGTTGAGCTCGAAGTTGCGGTAGGCGCCGATCACCGCATCGACCTGCCCCGACATCAGCGCGGGCGAGAGCGACCAGTTGACGGCGACAAGCTCGATATCGGCCATCGAGAGCCCGGCGCCACGCAGGATCGTGCCCAGCAGAGCCTCCTCGACGCCCGCCACCGAATAGCCCACCTTGCGGCCCTTCAGGTCGGCGATCTC
>PHEG01000019.1 GCA_002842835.1 Alphaproteobacteria bacterium HGW-Alphaproteobacteria-2
CAAGAAGATGGCCGGGCACATGGGCGCGGCGAGGGTGACCACGCAGAACCTGCAGGTCGTGCGCACCGACGCCGACCGTGGCCTGATCATGGTGAAGGGTGCTGTTCCCGGCTCGAAGGGTGGCTGGGTCACGATAAAGGATGCGGTGAAGAAGCCGCTGCCAGGAAACGTGGTCCTGCCCGCGGCGCTGAAGTCAGCGGCGGTGGCGGCACAGGCGGACGACGCCCCCGAAGGAGGCGAGAGCAATGAAGGCTGAGGTGATCACGCTCGACGCGGCCAAGGCCGGCGAGATCGAACTCGACGAGGCGATCTTCGGGCTCGAGCCGCGCGCCGACATCCTGCACCGCGTGGTGCGCTGGCAACGCGCGAAGGCACAGGCCGGCACCCACAAGGTCAAGACGCGTTCGGAAACGAGTTATTCGACCAAGAAGATCGTGCGTCAGAAGGGCTCCGGCGGAGCCCGGCACGGCGATCGCAACGCACCGATCTTCCGCCACGGCGGCGTCTACAAGGGCCCGGTTCCGCGCAGCCACGCCCATGACCTGCCCAAGAAGATCCGCGCGCTCGGGTTGAAGATGGCGCTTTCGGCGAAGGTCCGCGAGGGCGCGCTCGTCGTCATCGATGCGGCCGCCTCGGAGGGAAAGACCGCGGCTCTGGCGAAGCAGCTCAAGGGACTCGGCTGGAAGCGCGCGCTTGTCATCGACGGCGCCGAGACCAACGAGGCCTTCGTGCGTGCGGCGGCCAACATCGAGGGGCTCGACGTGCTGCCGAGCCGGGGCGCGAATGTCTACGACATCCTGCGGCGCGACACGCTCGTGCTGACCCGCGCGGGGGTGGAAGCACTGGAGGCACGGCTGAAATGAGCGCCAAGTCCGAACATTACGACCTGATCCGCCGCCCGGTGATCACCGAAAAGGCGACTCAGGCCTCCGAGACCAACGCGGTGGTCTTCGAAGTGGCGATGGACGCCACCAAGCCGCAGGTCAAGGAAGCGGTTGAGGCGCTCTTCGGCGTCAAGGTGAAGGCGGTCAACACCACCGTCACCAAGGGCAAGGTCAAGCGGTTCCGCGGCATCCTCGGGCGCCGCAAGGACACCAAGAAGGCCTATGTGACGCTCGAAGAGGGCAACACCATCGACGTGACGACCGGCCTCTGATAGGCACACCCCGCCCGCGGCCCCGTCGGGACCGTACGGCACATCGAGACGGGCCCCGCGGGGCCGGACAATCGCCCGGCCTTCGGGCCGCAAAGCAGACGGAAGACAGAAACCATGGCACTCAAGTCGTACAAGCCGACAACGCCTGGCCAGCGCGGGCTGGTTCTGATCGACCGTTCGGAGCTTTGGAAAGGGCGCCCTGTGAAGACCCTCACCGAGGGTCTCACGAGCAAGGGCGGCCGGAACAACACCGGACGGATCACCATGCGCCGCAAGGGCGGCGGGGCAAAGCGGCTCTACCGCGTCGTCGATTTCAAGCGGCGCAAGTTCGATGTCGCGGCGACGGTGGAGCGGATCGAGTACGATCCGAACCGCACCGCCTTCATCGCGCTGATCCGTTACGAGGACGGCGAGCATGCCTATATCCTCGCTCCCCAGCGCCTCGGCGTGGGCGATGCGGTGATCGCGAGCGACAAGGCGGACGTGAAGCCCGGCAACGCGATGCCCTTCACCGGCATGCCGGTCGGCACCATCGTGCACAACATCGAGATGAAGCCCGGCAAGGGCGGGCAGCTTGCGCGTTCTGCGGGCACCTATGCGCAGTTCGTCGGCCGCGGCGGCGGCTACGCGCAGATCCGTCTCTCCTCGGGCGAGTTGCGCATGGTGCGCCAGGAGTGCATGGCCACGGTGGGCGCGGTCTCGAACCCCGACCACTCGAACCAGAACCTTGGCAAGGCGGGGCGCAATCGTCACCTCGGCAAGCGCCCCTCGGTGCGCGGTGTGGTGATGAACCCCATCGACCACCCCCACGGCGGCGGCGAGGGCCGCACCAGCGGCGGCCGCCACCCGGTCACGCCCTGGGGCAAGCCCACCAAGGGCGCCAAGACCCGCAGGAACAAGGCGACGGACAAGTTCATCATCCGCTCGCGTCACGCTCGCAAGAAGGGGCGGTAAACCATGTCGCGTTCCATCTGGAAGGGCCCATTCGTCGATGCGCACGTCCTGAAGAAGGCCGAGAAGTCGCGCGAGTCGGGCCGCAAGGAAGTCATCAAGATCTGGTCGCGCCGCTCGACCATCCTGCCACAGTTCGTGGGCCTGACCTTCGGCGTCTACAACGGCAAGAAGCACATCCCGGTGAACGTCACCGAGGACATGATCGGCCAGAAGTTTGGCGAATACTCGCCCACCCGCACCTATTACGGCCATTCGGCCGACAAGAAAGCGAAACGGAAATAACGCCATGGGCAAGGACAAGAACCCCCGCCGCGTGGCGGAGAACGAGGCGATGGCCAAGACGCGCATGCTCAAGACCTCGCCGCAGAAGCTCAATCTGGTCGCCGCGATGATCCGCGGAAAGAAGGTGGGCCGCGCCATGGCCGATCTCACCTTCTCGAAGCGCCGCATTGCGGAAGACGTGAAGAAATGCCTGCAATCGGCGGTCGCCAATGCCGAGAACAACCACGGGCTCGACGTCGATCATCTCGTGGTGGCCGAGGCCTATGTCGGCAAGAACCTGACGCTGAAACGTGGCCGCCCGCGCGCCCGTGGGCGCTTCGGGCGGATCATCAAGCCGTTCTCGGAACTGACCATCAAGGTGCGGCAAGTCGAGGAGCAAGCCTAATGGGACAGAAGGTCAATCCGATCGGCATGCGTCTGCAGATCAACCGCACCTGGGACAGCCGCTGGTTCGCCAACACCAAGGACTTCGGCAACCTGTTGCTGGAAGACCTGAAGATCAAGGATTTCATCCGCAAGGAATGCGCCCAGGCCGGCGTCAGCCGGGTGATCATCGAGCGCCCGCACAGGAAGTGCCGGGTGACGATCCACACCGCGCGCCCGGGCGTGATCATCGGCAAGAAGGGCGCCGACATCGAGACGCTGCGCAAGAAGCTGGCCAATCTGACGGCGAGCGAGCTGCATCTCAACATCGTCGAGGTGCGCAAGCCCGAACTCGACGCGCAGCTCGTGGCCGAGTCGATCACCCAGCAGCTCGAGCGCCGGGTCTCGTTCCGCCGCGCGATGAAACGCGCGGTGCAGAACGCGATGCGCATGGGCGCGCTGGGCATCCGGGTGAACGTCTCAGGCCGCCTCGGCGGGGCCGAGATAGCGCGCACCGAATGGTACCGCGAGGGCCGGGTGCCGCTGCACACGCTGCGTGCCGACATCGACTATGCGCTGCACGAGGCCAAGACCGCCTATGGAATCATCGGCGTGAAGGTCTGGATCTTCAAGGGCGAGATCATGGAGCACGACCCGCAGGCGCGC
This sequence comes from Alphaproteobacteria bacterium HGW-Alphaproteobacteria-2, assembly GCA_002842835.1. Lineage (GTDB taxonomy): Bacteria > Pseudomonadota > Alphaproteobacteria > Rhodobacterales > Rhodobacteraceae > PHEG01. The sequence continues at coordinate 3,422 of PHEG01000019.1, forward strand.
GACCGTCGCCAGCAGGAGCTTCAGGACGGCCCGGCGTCGCGTCCGCGGCGCTGACGGGCTGAGGGAGAGAAGAGATGCTTCAACCCAAGCGAACCAAGTTCCGCAAGATGCACAAGGGCCGTATCCACGGCGAGGCAAAGGGCGGATTCGATCTCAACTTCGGCTCCTTCGGGCTGAAGGCCACCGAGCCCGAGCGCATCACCGCCCGCCAGATTGAGGCGGCGCGGCGCGCCATCACGCGCCACATGAAGCGCCAGGGCCGCATCTGGATCCGCGTCTTCCCCGACGTGCCGGTGTCGAAGAAGCCGACCGAGGTGCGCATGGGCAAGGGCAAGGGCTCGGTCGAGTACTGGGCGGCGAGGGTCAAGCCCGGCCGGGTGATGTTCGAGGTCGATGGCGTGGCCGAACCCATCGCCAAGGAGGCGCTGCGCCTCGCCGCGATGAAGCTGCCGATCAAGACGCGCATCGTGGCCCGCGAGGACTGGTAAGCCGCGGACCGGGATGGAACGACGGCAAGACAGGCGGGGAATACCCCGCCTGTTCTGCTTTCGGGGCCCGGCGGGCGGAATGCGGCAGGTGCGACGATCAGGAGCCCGGATTTCGCTTGCCCTGGCTCTCGGGCTCCCCTATAGAGCCGCAATCTGCGCGGCCCCGGCGTATCCGGGATTCGCGCGTGTGCATTTCATCCACCGGGTGGCGGGTGACCCCGAGCCGAATGTCGGGGGCCCACCGGTGTTTCGAGAGGAAAGATCGGCGATGGACGCCAAGGACCTGAGAGAGAAGACGCCTGACCAGCTGCGCGAGCAATTGGCGAGCCTGAAGAAGGAGGCGTTCAACCTGCGCTTCCGCCAGGCCACGGGCCAGATGGAGAACACCGCGCGCATCCGTGCCGCGCGCCGCGATGCGGCCCGCGTCAAGACCATTCTGAACGAGAAGGCGGCGGCTGCCGCTTCGGAGGCGTAAGCGATGCCCAGACGTATCCTGCAAGGCACCGTGACGAGCGACAAGAACGACCAGACGATCACCGTCCTGGTCGAGCGCCGCGTGACGCATCCCGTGCTGAAGAAGACGATCCGCAAGTCGAAGAAATACCGCGCGCATGACGCGCAGAACCAGTTCAAGACCGGCGACGTCGTGCGCATCCGCGAGTGCGCGCCGATCTCGAAGACGAAACGCTGGGAGGTGGTTGTCCAGGCGGACTGACCACTTTCCGGTTTGATCGAAACCCTGGGGTGAGTCCCCAAAGGTCGGGAGAAACCAAATGATCCAGATGCAGACCAATCTGGACGTCGCCGACAACTCCGGCGCGCGCCGGGTGCAGTGCATCAAGGTGCTGGGCGGCTCGCATCGCCGCTACGCCTCGGTCGGCGACATCATCGTGGTGTCGGTCAAGGAGGCGATCCCGCGCGGTCGTGTGAAGAAGGGCGACGTGCGCAAGGCTGTCGTCGTGCGCACCGCCAAGGAAGTGCGCCGCGAGGATGGCACCGCCATCCGCTTCGACCGCAACGCCGCCGTGATCCTCAACAACCAGGGCGAGCCGGTGGGCACGCGTATCTTCGGGCCAGTGGTGCGCGAGCTGCGGGCGAAGAACTTCATGAAGATCATCTCGCTGGCGCCGGAGGTGCTCTGATGGCCGCGAAGCTGAAGAAGGGTGACCGCGTGATCGTGCTCGTCGGCAAGGACAAGGGCAAGGAGGGCGAAATCCTCCGCGTCGATCCCAAGGCGGGCAAGGCCGTGGTGCAGAACGTGAACGTGGCCATCCGCCACACGCGCCAGAGCCAGACCGCCCAGGGCGGGCGCATCCCCAAGGAGATGCCCATCGACCTGAGCAACCTCGCCATGATCGACCCCAAGGACGGTGGTCCGACCCGCGTGGGGTTCCGCGTGGAAGATGGGCGCAAGGTGCGCTTTGCCAAGAAATCGGGGGCCGTGATCGATGCTTGACACCGCCAGCTATACCCCGCGCCTGCGCGCACACTACCGCGAGGCGGTGCGCCCCGCGCTGAAGGAAGAATTCGGCTACCGCAACGACATGATGATCCCGCGGCTCGACAAGATCGTGCTGAACATGGGCATCGGCGAGGCGGTGCGCGACACCAAGAAGGTGAAGTCCGCGGCCGAGGATCTCGCGCTCATCGCCGGCCAGAAGCCGGTGATCACCAAGGCGAAGAAGTCGATCGCGGGCTTCCGCGTGCGCGAGCAGATGCCACTCGGCGTCAAGGTCACGCTGCGCGGCGACCGGATGTACGACTTCCTCGACCGCCTGATCACCGTGGCCATGCCGCGCATCCGCGACTTCCGCGGTGTGAAGCCGACCGCCTTCGACGGCCATGGCAACTACGCCATGGGCATCAAGGAACACATCATTTTCCCCGAGATCGACTTCGACAAGGTCGATGAGGTCTGGGGGATGGACATCATCATCTGCACCACCGCGAAGACCGACGCGGAAGCCAGGGCGCTGTTGAAGCAGTTCAACATGCCCTTCGCAAGCTGACGGCGCGGGAGGAGAGAGCAATGGCAAAAGTCTCGATGGTCGAACGCGAGAAGAAGCGCGCGAAGCTGGTGGCGCAATATGCAGCCAGGCGCGTCGCGCTGAAGCAGATCGCGAGCAACACCGACCTGCCGATGGAAGAGCGGTTCAAGGCCCGGCTGAAGCTGGCCAAGCTGCCGCGCAATTCATCGGCGACCCGGCTGCACAACCGCTGCCAGATCACCGGCCGCCCGCATGCGTATTACCGCAAGCTGAAGATAAGCCGGATCAAGTTGCGCGATCTTGGCTCCACCGGGCAGATCCCGGGTCTCGTGAAGTCGAGCTGGTAAGGAGGGGAAAACATGTCCATGAACGATCCTCTCGGCGATATGCTGACCCGCATCCGCAACGCGCAGATGCGCGGCAAGTCGAGCGTGCGCACGCCCGCCTCGAAGCTGCGCGGCTGGGTGCTCGACGTGCTGCTGGCCGAAGGCTACATCCGGGGCTACGCGGCGGTGACCGATGAGCGCGGCCTGCCCGCGATCGACATCGAGCTCAAGTATCACGAGGGCACGCCGGTGATCCGCGAGATCCGGCGCGTCTCGAAGCCCGGGCGCCGCGTCTATGCCGGCGCCAAGGAACTGCCCTCGATCCGTCAGGGGCTGGGTGTCGCCATCGTCTCGACCCCGAGGGGCGTGATGTCGGATGCGGCCGCGCGCTCTGCCAATGTCGGCGGCGAAGTGCTCTGCACCGTGTTCTGAGGAGAGAGCGATGTCGCGTATCGGAAAGAAACCCGTCTCGCTGCCCTCTGGGGTATCTGCCGCCGTTTCGGGGCAGACGATCGAGGTAAAGGGGCCCAAGGGCACCCGCAGCTTCACTGCCACCGACGATGTGACCATCACGGTTGCCGACAGCACCGTGACGGTGACCCCGCGCGGCACGTCCAAGCGGGCGCGCCAGCAATGGGGCATGTCGCGCAGCATGGTGGCCAACCTCGTGCAGGGTGTCTCGGGCGGCTTCCGCAAGGAACTCGAGATCACCGGTGTCGGCTACCGCGCCCAGGCGCAGGGCAACACGCTGAAGCTCGCGCTGGGCTACAGCCACGAAGTCAACTTCGATGTGCCGCAGGGCGTGACCGTGACGACGCCCAAGCAGACCGAGATCCTGATCGAGGGCATCGACCAGCAACTCGTCGGCCAGGTTGCGGCCAACATCCGCGAGTGGCGCGCCCCCGAGCCCTACAAGGGCAAGGGTATCCGCTACAAGGGCGAGTTCATCTTCCGCAAGGAAGGCAAGAAGAAGTAAGGGGCGCGAGAGACATGGCGAACACGAAACGGGATCTGTTCCTCAAGCGCCGCCTGCGCGTGCGGAACAAGCTCAAGAGCATGGCCGCGGGACGCGTGCGCCTCTCGGTGCACCGCTCGAACAAGAACATCCTGGTGCAGATCATCGACGATGCGGCGGGGGTGACGCTGGCCGCCGCTTCCTCGCTGGAGAAAGACCTCGGCATCTTCGGCAAGAACAACGCCGAGGCCGCCGCGAAGGTGGGTGCTGCAATCGCCGAACGCGCCAGGGCGAAGGGCATCGAGGAATGCTTCTTCGACCGGGGTGGGTTTCTCTACCACGGCAAGATCAAGGCGCTCGCCGATGCCGCCCGCGAGGGCGGGCTGAAGTTCTGAGGAGACGGGAATGGCAAGGGAAGACAACCGCAGGGACCGCCGCGATCGCGAGGAGACCCCGGAATTCGCCGACCGTCTGGTGGCGATCAACCGCGTCTCCAAGACTGTGAAGGGCGGCAAGCGCTTCGGCTTCGCGGCGCTCGTCGTCGTGGGCGACCAGAAGGGTCGCGTGGGCTTCGGCAAGGGCAAGGCCAAGGAAGTGCCCGAGGCGATCCGCAAGGCGACCGAACAGGCGCGCCGCAGTCTGGTGCGCGTGCCGCTGCGCGACGGGCGCACGCTGCACCATGACGTCGAGGGGCGGCATGGGGCGGGCCGCGTGGTGATGCGCACCGCGCCGCAGGGCACGGGCATCATCGCGGGCGGGCCGATGCGCGCCATCTTCGAGATGCTTGGCGTTCAGGATGTCGTGGCCAAGAGCCTCGGCAGCCAGAACCCCTACAACATGATCCGTGCCACTATGGACGGGCTGGCGCGCGAGGCGAGCCCGCGTCAGGTCGCGCAGCGGCGCGGCAAGAAGGTGGCCGACATCCTGCGCCGCGAGCCCGAAGCGGCCGCGGCCGAGGCGTGAGGAGAGAGCCCATGGCCAAGACCATCGTGGTGAAACAGGTGGGCTCGCCCATCCGCCGCCCCGACGTGCAGCGCCGGACCCTGATCGGGCTGGGGCTCAACAAGATGCACCGTGTGCGCGAGCTGGAGGACACTCCGGCAGTGCGCGGCATGGTGGCGAAGATCCCGCACCTCGTGCAGATCATCGAGGAGCGGGGCTGAGGTACCAAAGGCGCGCGGCTCCCGTCGCGCGCGACACTTGAGCAAGCCGTGGTCGGCCCATTCGCTCGGGGGCTGCATCCGGCAAGGAGAGAGCGACATGAAACTGCATGAACTGCACGACAATCCCGGCGCTACCAAGAAGCGTATGCGGGTCGGCCGCGGCCCGGGTTCGGGCAAGGGCAAGACCGCCGGGCGTGGCGTCAAGGGCCAGACCTCGCGTTCGGGCGTGGCGATCAACGCCTTCGAGGGTGGGCAGATGCCGCTCTACCAGCGGCTGCCGAAGCGCGGCTTCAACCAGCCGAACCGCAAGCGCTATGCGGTGGTGAACCTCGGCCTGGTGCAGAAGTTCATCGACGCAGGCAAGATCGACGCCAAGGCGCCCATTACCGAGGAGGTCCTGGTGGCCTCGGGTCTTGTGCGGCGGCAGCGCGACGGCATCCGCCTGCTGGCCAAGGGCGATTTCACCGCCAAGGTCGAGATTGCGGTCACCGGTGCCTCGAAGCCGGCCGTCGAGGCGGTGGCGAAGGCGGGCGGCATCCTGACCACGACGGCGGCCGCGGCGGAATGACGGTTGTGGGGTGGCGCGCCGCCCCTTAGATACCCGCAAAGGGATCTCCGCGCCGCGCGGCCGAAACCCGGCTGACGCGGCGCGCTCATGAGAAGGACAGGGCATGGCATCGGCAGCGGAACAGATGGCCCGCAACCTGAGCTGGTCAACGCTCGGCAAGGCGCGCGAGTTGCGCCAGCGCATCGTCTTCGCGCTCGGGCTGCTGATCGTCTACCGGATAGGCACCTACATTCCGGTACCCGGCATCGACGGGCAGGCGCTGCGCGAGTTCGTCGACGCGGCCAGCGCCGGGATCGGCGGCATGCTCAACATGTTTACCGGCGGCGCGATCGGGCGCATGGGCGTCTTCGCGCTCGGGATCATGCCCTACATCTCGGCCTCGATCATCGTGCAGTTGCTCGCTGCCATGGTGCCTTCGCTCCAGCACTGGTTCTTCCGCGCCTCCACTGTCATCACGCTGGTGGGTGGCACCATGTTCCTGATGTGGCTGGGAGAGCAGATCACCCAGCGTGGCATCGGCAACGGCATATCTCTGATCATCTTCGCGGGCATCATCGCCGAGATCCCCGGAGCGCTGGCGCAGTTCTTGAGCCAGGGCCGTTCGGGGGCTCTCTCGCCTGCGGTGATCATCGCCGTGTTGCTCATGGTTGTGGTGGTGATCGCCTTCGTGGTCTTCATGGAGCGCGCGCTCCGGAAGATCCACATCCAGTATCCACGCCGCCAGGTGGGGATGAAGGTCTACGACGGCGGCTCGTCTCATCTGCCGGTGAAGGTGAACCCCTCGGGCGTGATCCCGGCAATCTTCGCCTCGTCGCTGCTCTTGCTGCCGACCACGCTTTCGACCTTTTCCGGCGGCCAGATGGGCCCGGTGATGTCTACCATCATGGCCTATTTCGGCCCGGGCCAACCGCTCTATCTGCTGTTCTACGGCGGCATGATCGTCTTCTTCGCCTATTTCTACACCTTCAACGTGGCCTTCAAGCCCGACGACGTGGCGGAGAACCTGAAGAACCAGAACGGCTTCGTGCCCGGCATCCGGCCCGGCAAGCGCACCGAGGAATACCTGACCTATGTGGTGAACCGCGTCCTCGTGGTCGGTGCCGCCTATCTCGCTGCGGTGTGCCTCCTGCCCGAGTTCCTGCGTGCACAGTGGGCGGTGCCCTTTTACTTCGGCGGCACTTCGGTGCTCATCGTCGTCTCCGTGACGATGGACACCATCAGCCAGGTCCAGTCCCATCTGCTGGCGCACCAGTACGAGGGGCTGATCGAGAAGTCGCAGTTGCGCGGCAAGCGGCGCGGCAAGACCGGTGGAAGGGGGACGACGAGACGATGAACATCATTCTGCTTGGTCCCCCGGGGGCCGGGAAGGGAACCCAGGCGGCGCGGCTGGTGGCAGGGCGCGGGCTCGTGCAGCTTTCCACCGGAGACATGCTGCGCGCGGCAGTGGCCGCCGGCAGCGAGGTGGGGCGCAAGGCGAAGACGGTGATGGAGGCGGGGCAGCTCGTCTCCGACGAGATCGTGACCGGCGTCGTCTCCGAGCGGCTCGACCAGCCCGACGTGCGCAAGGGCGTCATCTTCGACGGCTTCCCGCGCACCTTGGCGCAGGCCGAGGCGCTCGACCGGCTCCTGGCCGAGAAGGGCATGCGCCTCGATGCGGTCGTGGAGATGCGCGTCGATGACAGCCTGCTTCTGGGCCGCATCGAGACCCGCGCTGCCGAGACCGGGGGCACCCGCGCCGACGACAACGCCGAGACGCTGAAGAATCGTCTCGGCGTCTATCACGAACAGACCGCACCGCTGATCGCCTACTACGGCGGCACCGGGACGCTGCGCACGGTGGACGGCTCGGCCTCGATCGAGGAGGTCTCCGCGCGCATCGCCGAGGTACTCGACGCGCTCTGAGCCGGGGCGGATCGCGCCCTTGACGGCCCGGGCAATTCCACCTATTGGGGCGCTTCCCGCGACGGGAATCGCTTGACATGCCGATACGGCGGGTTGCGGGCGACTCGGCCGCCCGGGCGCATCCGCCCCTCGCGGCGTTGTGAAAAAAGGTTCTGGCATCACGGAACCGCAACGGAAAGGACGACGAGACTTGGCACGAATTGCAGGCGTGAACCTCCCCACGCAAAAGCGGGTTCCCATTGCGCTGACCTACATCCACGGAATTGGCCAGGCCGCCGCCCGGCAGATCTGCGAGGCGGCAGGCATTGATCAGCAGCGGCGGCTCAATGATCTCACGGACGCCGAACTGCTTGCGATCCGCGAGCATATCGACGCGAACCTGACGGTCGAAGGCGACCTGCGCCGCGAGGTGCAGATGAACATCAAGCGGATGATGGACCTTGGCAATTACCGTGGGCTGCGCCACCGGCGCAACCTTCCCGTCCGCGGGCAGCGCACGCATACCAATGCGCGCACCCGCAAGGGCCCGGCGAAGCCGATCGCCGGCAAGAAGAAGTAAGGGAAGGGGACTGCACAGATGGCACGCGAACGCAGGGCCGCTCCGCGGCGCAAGGAACGCAAGAACATCGCCGCTGGCGTGGCGCATGTGAACTCGAGCTTCAACAACACCAAGATCCTGATCTCGGACATGCAGGGCAACGCGATTGCCTGGTCCTCGGCCGGGACGATGGGTTTCAAGGGCTCGCGCAAGTCCACCCCCTATGCCGCGCAGCTTGCGGCGGAGGATGCGGGCAAGAAGGCTCAGGAACACGGCGTGCGCACGCTGGAGGTCGAGGTGCAGGGTCCCGGCTCGGGTCGCGAGAGCGCGCTGCGCGCGCTGGCCGCCGCCGGTTTCCAGATCACGTCGATCCGCGACGTGACGCCGATCGCGCACAACGGCTGCCGCCCGCCGAAGCGGCGCCGCGTCTGACGGCCGGATACGGGATACGGGCCGCCCGCACCGGCGCGGCCCGCTCTTTTTATGAAGATCCTCGGGCGTCCACGGTTTGGGATCAGACCGCGGGCAGGAATGGAGGCACCATGATCCACAAGAACTGGCAGGAACTCATCAAGCCGGCGCAACTCGATATCCGCCCTGGCGGGGACCCGATGCGGCAGGCGACGCTCGTGGCCGAGCCGCTGGAGCGCGGCTTCGGGCTCACGCTCGGCAATGCGCTGCGCCGCGTGCTGCTCTCGTCGCTGCAGGGCGCCGCGATCACCAGCGTGCAGATCGACAACGTGCTGCACGAGTTCTCGAGCGTGGCAGGCGTTCGCGAGGATGTCACCGACGTGGTGCTCAACCTCAAGGGCGTGGCGCTGAAGATGGAGGTCGAGGGGCCGAAGCGGCTGACGATCTCGGCGCGCGGTCCGGGCGTCGTGACGGCGGGCGACATCTCCGAGTCGAACGGCATCACGGTGATGAACAAGGATCACGTGATCTGCCACCTCGACGATGGGGCGGAGCTGTTCATGGAGTTGGCCGTGAACACCGGCAAGGGCTATGTCGCGGCCGATCGCAACCGGCCCGAGGATGCGCCGATCGGGCTGATCACGATCGACGCCATCTATTCGCCGGTCAAGCGCGTCTCCTACGAGGTCACGCCGACTCGCGAGGGCCAGGTGCTCGACTACGACAAGCTGACGATGAAGGTGGATACAGACGGATCGTTGAGCCCGGAGGATGCCATCGCATATGCTGCGCGCATCCTGCAGGACCAGCTCTCGACCTTCGTCAACTTCGAGGAGCCCGACCAGGCCGGGCGCCAGGATCTCGACGACGATCTTGAGTTCAATCCGCTGCTGCTCAAGAAGGTGGACGAGCTGGAGCTGTCGGTGCGTTCGGCCAACTGCCTGAAGAACGACAACATCGTCTACATCGGCGACCTGATCCAGAAGACCGAGGCCGAGATGCTGCGCACGCCCAACTTCGGGCGGAAGTCGCTCAACGAGATCAAGGAAGTGCTCTCGGGCATGGGTCTGCACCTTGGCATGGACATCGTGGACTGGCCGCCCGACAACATCGAGGAACTGGCGAAGAAATACGAGGACCAGTTCTGAGACACGGGGGTGCGCATTCGTTGCGCACCTTCTCAGGCCGCATACCGGGCAATTCCGCCCCAACAAGGAGGGTTCCGCAGCGCACGGAATCCGGACAAAGCATGAAACGGAGATGAAACAATGCGTCACGCACACGGCTACCGCCGCCTGAACAGAACTCACGAGCACCGAAAGGCGCTCTGGGCGAACATGGCGGGCTCGCTCATCGAGCACGAACAGATCAAGACGACCCTGCCCAAGGCCAAGGAACTGCGCCGGGTGGTCGAGAAGCTGGTGACCCTCGCCAAGCGCGGCGATCTGCACGCGCGCCGTCAGGCGGCGGCGCAGCTGAAGCAGGATGCCCATGTCGCCAGGCTCTTCGAGGTGATCGGCCCGCGCTACAAGGACCGGCAGGGCGGCTACATCCGGGTGCTCAAGGCGGGCTTCCGCTATGGCGACATGGCGCCGATGGCGATCATCGAGTTCGTCGAGCGCGACGCAGAGGCGAAAGGCCGCAGCGACCGCGAACGACTCGCCGCCGAAGAGGCGTCTGAGGCCTGAATCCTCTTGTTTTCTACGGTTTTCGAGCCCCGCCTTCGGGCGGGGCTTTATATTTGCGCATTTCTCTGCCTCTCTTGATTGTTTTCTGTCAATAAACAATTTCTGGTTGACGCAATTACTTGCAACCAGTCAAAAAAAGACATGTCTGGAAACAATGAGCTCGATCCGGTCCTTGACGACCTCGCGGAACTGGCCCCGGCCGGGTATTTCGTGGGTCTGCATATCCGCTTCGCGGCACCTCTTCTGACCTTCCAGACCTACGACCGGCGCTGGCTCGACCACTACACCGAACAGGCCTACGCCCTGCGCGATCCGATCATCGCCTGGGGGTTTGCCGCCGAAGGGGTCAGCCGCTGGAGCGAAATAACGATACCCGATCCATTCGGGATACTCAGGCAGGCAGCGGAATACGGACTGAAATACGGTGTCGTCGTGTCATGCGGGCCGATCCGTTCGCGCACCATCGCCGGTGCGTCGCGGAACGACCGCGAGTTCGAGGCGTCCGAGATGGACAGGGTTGGGCGACTTGTCGCCCGACTGCACGAACTGACCGAACCACCGGAGAAACTGACTCGGGCGCAAGCAGACGCCCTGCGGCTTATAGCGGCGGGTGATCGTCATGCAGCCGCCGCAGCCAAACTGGGAATCTCGGAAAGCGCGCTCAAGGCCCGCCTGACGGCCGCGCGCGAGCGCCTGATGGCGCGTACCACCGCCGAGGCCATCCAACGGGCGAGGGATTACGGATTGCTCTGACGTCATCCGCCTCCGCAGGGGACCACGATCCCCTAACCGACCGGAGGCTACCATGCAGACCACGACCCTCTCTTTCGGCAACATGCACAACCATGGCGCGCTTTTTACCAACCTGCTTCGCGCGCGGCGGCAGTCCTTCATCGTCCAGAACAAGTGGGCGCTGCCCGAGGCGGACGGGATGGAGTACGACCAGTACGACACCCCCGCGAGTCGCTGGGTGGCGGTGCACGACGATCTTGGCCGCATTCTGGCGGGTATCCGCCTCACGCCGACCACGGCGCGCTGCGGCATCTATACCTACATGATCCGCGATGCCCAGCGCGGGCTGCTCGATTCGATCCCCGACAACCTGCTCTACAAGGAAGCGCCGGTTGCACCGCAGATCTGGGAGACAAGCCGCGTCTTCGTCGCCCATGACGTGCCCGCGTCGGTTCGGCGGCGGGTTCATTCCGATCTGGTAGCGGGCATGTGCCGCGCCGCGCGCGAGGTGGGTGCGGCGCAGCTCCTGGGGCTCATTCCCGCGATCTGGGCGCGCTTCGCGCGCATCCACGGGCTGGAGGCCGAGGCCGCCGGGCCGGTGATGGACATCGACGGAATCGAGAACCAGTGCGTCATGTTCCACTTGGGCGGCAACCTGCATTGAGTCTCCAGTGCGCCCGGCCTGTTGAATCCGGTCGGGGCCGGGCGCATATCCCCACCCGGAAGGCAATCCGGGAGGGGGCATGACACGCATAGTATCAGCCATGTTGTTGGCGCTGGCGCTGGTCGCGGGCCAGCCTTCCGGGGCCGAGCCCCGGGTGCCGGAAGGTGCCGCCGAGATCACGCTCAGCTTTGCGCCGGTGGTGCGCAAGGCGGCGCCTGCGGTGGTCAACATCTATGCCCGGCGGATCGTCGCGGGCCGGGCGAACCCCTTCGCGGGCGACCCCTTCTTCGAGGATTTCTTCCGCAGCTTCGGGCGCGCCACGCCGCGGGTGGAGAACTCGCTCGGCTCGGGCGTGATCCTTTCCGCCGCGGGGTTCGTGGTGTCGAACTACCATGTCGTGGGGCAGGCGACGGATATCCGAGTGGTGCTTGCCGACCGGCGTGAATACGATGCCGAGGTAGTGCTGGGCGATCAGGGCAACGATCTGGCGGTGCTGCGCCTGATCGGCGCGCCCGAAGATCTGCCGGTGCTCGCGCTGCGCGATTCGGACACGCTCGAGGTGGGCGATCTGGTGCTTGCCATCGGCAACCCGTTCGGCATCGGCCAGACGGTCTCGAGCGGCATCGTCTCGGGGCTGGCGCGCTCGGGGCTCTTCGCGGCCAAGGCGCAGGGCTATTTCATCCAGACGGATGCGGCGATCAACCCCTTCGCGATCCCCGCCAATCTGGTGGCACAATTCGTCGCCCAGGCCGAAGCCGGCGCCGCACGGTTTCTCACCCCCTGGGCAGGGATCAGCGGCCAGGCTGTCGATGCCGATCTTGCCGCCGGTCTGGGACTCGCGCGTCCGGGCGGCATGGTGATCGCCGCGATCCACCCGCAGAGCCCTTTTGCGGCGGTCGGTCTGCGCCAGGGCGACGTGGTGGTTTCGGTGGACGACCGCCCGGTGAACACGCCCCAGGAAATGCAGTTCCGCATCGCGCAGCGCGGCATCGGAGCAGAGGTAACGCTTGGCTACCTCCGGGGCAGCGATGCCCACACGGCGCGGGTGACGCTTGCCGCCGCACCCGAGGATCCGCCGCGCGATGCCCACCTCGTGCCGGGCGACTCGCCGCTTGCCGGGCTCCAGGTGTCGAACATCAACCCCGCGGTGATCGCCGAGACCGACCTGCCGCTCGATGCGCGCGGGGTGGTGGTA
>PHEG01000396.1 GCA_002842835.1 Alphaproteobacteria bacterium HGW-Alphaproteobacteria-2
CGCATCGCCTCGGCCAGGTGGCCGCGCATCTCGCCGTCGAAGCCGCGCAGGATCTGCTCGCCGCGGTAGAATTGCGTCACCGCGACGCCCATGCCGTTCAGCACGCAGGCGAATTCGCAGGCGATATAGCCGCCGCCGACGACCAGCGCTCGGCGTGGCAGCATGTCGAGATGAAATATCTCGTTTGAAGTGATGGCATGTTCGATGCCGGGCAGGTCGGGTTTGAAGGGCGCGCCGCCCACGGCGACCAGAATATGCTTCGCGCTGAACCGCTGCCCGGTGGAAAGTTCCACGCTGTGCGGGTCTGCCACGGTGGCGCGCGCGTCGAAGATTTCCACCCCCGCGCGGCCGAGGTTGGTGCGATAGATGCCCTCCAGCCGGTCCACCTCGGCCAGCATCTGCGCCTGGAATCGCGGCCAGTCAAAGCGGCCCTCGGGGATGTCCCACCCATAGCCGCGCGCATCCTCCAGCGCCACGCGCACCGACGAGGCATAGACCATCATCTTCTTCGGCACGCAGCCGCGAATTACGCAGGTGCCGCCCATGCGGTCTTCCTCGGCGAGGCCGACGCGCGCACCTGCCTCCGCCGCCAGCCGCCCGGCGCGCACCCCGCCGGAGCCGCCGCCGATAACAAATAGATCGTAGTCGAAGCCCATGCCTGCCCCTGCCGGATCGTGTGCCGTCACTCGGCGATGTTGGTGAAGAGATTCTCGCTCTCGGCAAGAATGAATTGCTCGCGCGCCACGGTGCCGTTGTTGATGTCGCGCACTTCAACCATTCCGTCGCCGTGGCCGATCACCAGCACATCGCAGATGTCGAGGAAGAGGCCGTTTTCCACCACGCCCGGGATCTGGTTCAGCACCAGCGATAGCTGGCGCGGGTTGCCGATGCGGTGCAGGTGCAGATCGAGGATGTAATGCCCCTCGTCGGTGACGAATGGCCGATCGCGGTTGAGCCTGAGCGAAGTCGCGCGGCCCATCACGTCGAGGCTCTCCAGCGTCTCCTCGATGAGCCCCTTGGTGGTCTGCCATCCGAAGCGCACCACCTCCACCGGCAGCGGGAAGGCGCCCAACCCCTCCACCGTCTTGGAGACATCGGTGATCACGATCATCTGGTCGGAGGCGGTGGCAACGATCTTTTCCTGCAACAGAGCCCCGCCGCCGCCCTTGATGAGGTTGAGATCACGATCCACCTCGTCGGCACCGTCGATGGTCAGATCAAGCCAGCGCACCTCCTCGAGCGTGGCGATGGGCACGCCCACCTGCTCCGCCAGTTCCGCGGTGCGTGCCGAGGTCGGCACGCCGGTGATCCGAAGCCCCTCGTCGCGCACCATGTCGCCCAGAAGCCGCACCATCCAGGCCGCGGTGGAGCCGGTGCCGAGCCCCAGCCGCATGCCTCCCTCCACATGTTCGAGCGCGCGTTTGGCGGCGATGTACTTGGCCTTGTCGATGGGCGAGAGGTTGCCAGTCATGCGCATACTCCGATCATATTCTCCTTATAGGCGAATTGCCATGCCACTGCGAGGGCAAATGCCCCGACTCAACCGCCAACTCGGGGGGCGGGCATCGGCGCTTCGGCCACCACGAGGCCCAGCACCGCAGCAAACTCGCGAGTGAGCACGGGTGCCTCGATTCCGCGCTGGCGCTGGAGCGCCAGCGCGGCACGCAAAGTGGCAGCGTCGGCCACGCCGCTGGCCGGGCCGCGGTAGAGGCCCCGCGCCGTCAGCGCCCGTTGCAGCGCGGCCACGAATTCCGGGCCGACCTCGGCGGGACAGGGGATGCGCCACCAGCGTTCGCTGCGCTCGCGCAGCATCCGCTGGCGAGTCTCGCTGCGGTAGCGCGCGGGGGCGAGAAGG
>PHEG01000397.1 GCA_002842835.1 Alphaproteobacteria bacterium HGW-Alphaproteobacteria-2
GCCGGGGCGGAGGAGACGCATGTTCAGTATACCGGCTTCTGGCACCGCGAGGACTATGCGCGCTTCCGCAACTCCCGTGCACTGGCCGAGGTCGTCTATGCCGCCGCCGATCCCTACGAGAACGCGGCGCTCGAGGTGCCGCTGACCTTCCGCCGCGCGCGCAACAGCTTCGCAGTCAACGCCGAGGGCCTGCGCGAGATCGGGCCTGTGCGGCGCAGTCACCGCGGCGGTGGCACGCTCTTCTTCCAGATCTATGAGCTTGCCGCGCGGGGCTGGTCCTGTGTCGCCTTCATGAGCGAGTGGGACCATGTGGGCCGAGATCCGTTCAATCGCCCGTCACGCGCCGTCTTTGGCTATGTCTGCGATCTGGGCGGCAAGCCGATGAGTGAGGCCACGGCGGCGCGCATCGCGGGCTCGGTGGCGACGCGCGGCGAGGAGGTGGACTGGAACACCCGCGGCGCGGCACGGGCGGATGCGGCGGCGGTGGGCGCGCGTGGCTTCCCCTACAAGTTCGGCCGCCACTTCAATGACCACGACAGCGGCCCGGGCGCGGGCCGCTCAGCTTCCGTGCACCGCGAAGGCTTCCAGCTCCGCCTGGCCCGGGCGGATGGTGCGGAACTGCTCTTTCACGCCGACCTCCGTCAACTCGCGGATCACCACGATCAGCGTGTTGGGGTCGTGGTCGTCGCACATCGCGCGCATGTGGGCGAGTTCCTCTTCCGCCACCGGTCGCGCGGCGTCGAGGTCTGGGGCGCCGTAGCGGGTGACGAAATGCGCGCTCAGAGTGTCGATCAGCGCCTCGTGTTCGGCCTCGGTGATGGGGGCAACGGCGACGAAAGTCGCGCGCCCGAAGCTCTCCAGCCCCAGCCAGCCGTTCGCGAAGGCCTGCCGTGCCTTGCCGGTCAGGTCGGCTTCGGTCCAGTCGGAGAAGGCGAATGTGCCGGGGATGGCCCATTCGCCGGACTCCGCGGCCGGGTCGAATACATTTGCATCGCTCTCGTCCATGCGGATCACGCGGGCGAGGTGCATGGGCTCTCCTCCAGCATCAGCGTCAGCGGGAAGGCGCGGGTTTGCCCCCCTGTCTTCATCAGCAGCCCGCCCGACTCGTCAAGCCCCAGCGCCGTGCCGGGTACGGGGTATGCAACCGCGCCGCCCTCGCGCTGCGCCCATTTCGCGCGCCAGGCCGCGTGCAGGGGTTTCAGCCCGTCGTCGAGAAGCCGGTTCAGCCAGGCAAGGAAATGCCGCGACCAGGCTTCGGTCAGGGCATGCGCGGTCACGTCCCCCGCGCCTTCGTCCCAGAGCGAGGTGCGATCGGGTGTCAGCCCCGGCTCGGTGTTCTGCGCCAGCGGCAGCAGCGGCACGCTGGCACCGATCACCAGCCAGCCGGGCTCGGCACCCGGCTCGGCGGTGCTGGCGGCGGCACGCAGACCGCCGCAGGCCGCACCGTTCACCTTCAGCCCGCCCGGCCAGGTGAATTCCACCGCCGTCTCGGGTGGTGTCAGCACGCCGAGAGCCTCGTTCAGCCCCAGTCCGGCGGCCATGACCGCGCCCATGGCCCGCTCCAGCGGCATCTCGGGGGCAAGGGTCACGGCCACCGAGAACAGGCCCAGATCGTCGGCCCAGTGCAGGCTGCCCGGTTCCTCGCGTCCGGCGCGGGCCAGCGCCAGCGCCTCGGCGAACGGGTCGCACCCCGCCTCCAGCCGCAGGCCATGCAGCAGCGGCGGCAGGGAGAGGGTCGGGGTGTCGGCGCTCATGCCCGCCGCTCCGCCCGGTGGTATCCGCCGGATTGCGGTTTTTCAGAACGGTGAAGACCGAAAGTGCCTTCAATGTTCCCGAAATACTCCGGGGTGAATGCGCCGCAGGCGCAGAGGGGCAGCGCCCCTCCGGCAACGCCGCCACATGCGCCGCGCCTCATGCCTCGGCCTCTTCCTCGACACTCACCAGCCGGTCGACGATGTCCCAGAACGCGCGGGCCTGCGGGCTCTCGGGCTTCGCCGCCACGATGGGCGCGCCGCTGTCGCCGGCCACGCGGATCGCCAGGTCGAGGGGGATCTCGCCGAGGAAAGGCACGCCGAGGCGTTCGGCCTCGGCCTTCGCGCCGCCATGGCCGAAGGGGTGGTGCTCCTTGCCGCAGCCGTCGCAGACGAAGGCCGACATGTTCTCGATGAGCCCGATGATGGGAACCTTCATGCGGCGGAACATGTCGATGCCCTTGCGCGCGTCGATCAGCGCGATGTCCTGCGGCGTCGAGACGATGATCGCGCCC
>PHEG01000398.1 GCA_002842835.1 Alphaproteobacteria bacterium HGW-Alphaproteobacteria-2
CGCCGGGCCGCTGGCAGGGCGCCCGGTGCGCCGGCTGGTGGCGACCCACCACCACCCCGACCATATCGGGCTGGCCGGCTGGTTCCAGACGGCACAGGGCACCGAGTTGCTGGCTACCCGCACCGCCTGGCTCTACGGGCGGATGCTGACCCTCGACCGGCACGAGACGGCCAAGCCCGAGGTGCTGGCCTTCTGGCGCGGCGGGGGCATGGACCCGGAGATCTACGCGAAGCGCGCCGCGGAACGGCCCTTCAACTTCGCCGATGTGGTGGGCGAGATGCCGCTCGGCTTCACCCGCCTCATGGATGGCGGCACGATCCGCATGGGCGGGCGCGACTGGGATATCCGCACCGGCGACGGGCATGCGCCCGAGCACGCCACCTTCTGGAGCCGCGACGACCACCTGGTGATCGCGGGCGACCAGATCCTGCCCTCGATCTCGCCCAATCTCGGCGTCTACGCCACCGAACCGGACGCCGATCCGGTGGGCGAATGGCTTGCCTCCTGCACACGGCTCGCGGCCCATGCCGGCGAGGATCATCTGGTGCTGCCCGGCCACAAGCTGCCTTTTACCGGGCTGCCCACGCGGCTGGCGCAACTCATCGACAACCATCACGGCGCACTGCTGCGGCTGCGCGCGTTCCTGGCCGAGCCGCGGGTGGCGGCCGAGTGCTTCCAGACGCTCTTCTGCCGATCTATCGGCGAGGCGGAATACGGCCTCGCGCTGGTCGAGACCATGGGGCATCTGAACCACTTGCTGGCGGAGGGTGCCGTCACGCGGCGACGCCGGGCGGACGGTGCTTGGCTCTGGCAGCGCACGGGGGCGTGACAGCCGCCGCACGGCGCGCTAAAGCGTGACGCGGGAACACAGCTTCGACCGAGGGAACGGACATGGCCGCACACAAGCATGGCACGATGGACATCACCGAACAGCAGAAGACCTTCGGGGGCTTCGTGCGCTGGGCCGTGCGGGTCGGCGCCTTCTGCATCGGGGTAGTGATCTTCCTCGCCATCTTCGGGAGCTGAGGCAACGCTTGCACCCCGTGGCTCCCCTGCTGGGGACACTGGCGGTACTGCTTTCGGCCTGCGGCGCGGCAGAGCCGACATGGGCGCCCGACGCGCAGGTTGAGAGCGCACGCTACGCCCATGATGCGCCGCCGTCTCTCACGCTGGTGACGATGGTCCACACCCGCGACGGGCGCGGCGGACATGCCTCTCTGCTCATCAATGCCGACGAACGCCTTCTCTTCGACCCTGCGGGCACATGGCAGAACCCGGGTGCGCCCGAGCGCAACGATGTTCTGCATGGCATCACGCCCGCGCTCTGGCAGCAGTATCTCGACTACCACGCCCGACAGGGCGTCGAGGTGATCCTGCAGGAACAAACGGTTCCGCTGGCCGTTGCGCTGCAGGCAAAGGCCGCGGTGCAGGCCTATGGCGCGGTGCCGAAGGCGCAATGCTCGATCGCCACCACACGCATCCTGCACGGTCTGCCGGGCTACGGGCGGATGCGCGAGACCGTCTGGCCGCACAAGGCGATGCAGGATTTCGCCCTGCTGCCCGGGGTGACGGCACGTGTGATCCGCGACGATGACGACCCGGACAACAGGCCGATGCTCGCCCGGCAGATCGCCGCGGCGCAGGCAGCGGCGGCCGACTGAGGCGGGCGCAACGAAAAACCCCCGTGGCCGGGCCGCGGGGGTTCGCCGTGGCGGCGGCTGCCACCTGTCAGGCCGGGTTCAGAGCAACCCTTCGCGCTGCGCTTTCTTCCGTGCCAGCTTGCGCTGGCGGCGGATCGCTTCGGCCTGCTGGCGCGCCTTCTTCTCCGACGGTTTCTCGTAATGCTGTGTGGTGTCACCACCTTTCCTGTTAGAGTTGCATCGCTTGCAGGAGGCTTGGCATATAGCAAGGCGCACCTAGCTTGTCCACCGCAAGCCAGAGCCCCGGGGAGACGCGCATGACCGACACCGAAACCGGCCAGCAGAGTATCGAGACCGTGCGCGCCGCGCTAATCGCGGCGGCCCTTCCGCACGTGCCCTTCGACGGCTGGAGCCGCGAGACGCTGGCCGCTGCTGCACGCGAGGCAGGTGTCTCGCCCGCGGTGGCCCATGCCGCCTTCCCACGTGGCGGGGTTGACATGGCGCTCGCCTTCCACCGGCTGGGCGACGACGAGATGGCCGAGCGGCTGGCGCGCACCGATTTCTCGGGCCTGCGCTTCCGCGACCGGATCGCGCTGGCGGTGCGTCTGCGGCTCGAAGTGGCCGAAGAGCACAAGGAGGCCGTGCGCCGCGGTGCTACGCTCTTCGCGCTGCCAATCCATGCCGCCGACGGCGCCGCCGCCGTGTGGCGCACCGCCGACCGCATCTGGACGGCGCTGGGCGACAGTTCGACCGACTACAACTGGTACACGAAGCGCGCCACGCTCTCGGCCGTGATCTCCTCCACCGTGCTCTACTGGCTGGGGGATGATTCGCCCGGCCATGCCGCTACCTGGGAGTTTCTCGACCGGCGGATCGAAAACGTCATGGCC
>PHEG01000399.1 GCA_002842835.1 Alphaproteobacteria bacterium HGW-Alphaproteobacteria-2
AGCAGGGCATCGCCCAGCGCCTCGGCCACCGCGCGCGCCTCGGCCTTGCGGTATTCGTTCCAGGTTGCCCCGGCGACCAGCGCGACAACGCACAGGACCGCCACCCAGCCCCAGCGGCGCAGCACCGCAAAGAGCCGGTCACGGCGCAGGTCTTCAGTGACTTCCTCGATGAAAGAGTCGCTCTGGCTCACGGAACCCTCCCGCCCGGTCGCGGTCTCTTAGCGCGTCGCGGATGGCAGGCCAAGCCCAAAGCCCCGCCCCGCCGGATGGCGGGCGGGCGGGCGCCGTTTTGCTTGCCCCGAAGGCGGTTTCGCCCTATCTGAACGGCATCGTTCAGTTTGGGGCCGATTGCCCCGGAGGATGACATGCGTGCCGGTGCCCTGCTGACCGCGCTTTTTGTAAGTCTTGCCGCCTATCTGCTGATCTTCGAGCGTGCCGCGGTTCTGGAATTTGCAGGCCGTGCACCGGTTGCGGAGACGGTGGCGGCCGGGTCCGCCCCCGGTCTGCAATCCCCGGATTCTGCCGCGCGGCCCGCCGTCGCGGTGGTGGCGATGCGCTCGCGGGCCGTGGAAGCGGAGGCGGCGGTGCGCCTGCGCGGTCGCACTGAAGCCTGGCGCGAGGTCGAAACCCGGGCCGAGACTGCGGCAAGGGTGGTCTCCGAGCCCCTGCGCCGCGGCGCCACGGTGGGCGCGGGCGACCTGCTCTGCCGTCTCGATCCGTCGAACCGGCCCGCCGCCCTGGCCGAGGCGCGCGCGATGCGCACGCAGGCCGCCATCGCCGACCGCGCAGCGCAGGCCCTCGTCGATCGTGGCTTCACCGCCGAGACCCGCGCGGCGGAGACAGCGGCGGCGCTGGAAGCCGCCGAGGCCGCGGTGCGCCGCGCAGAGATCGAAATCGAGCGGCTGGAGATCCACGCCCCCTTCGCGGGCGTGCTGGAAACCGACAGCGCCGAGCTCGGCAGCCTGCTCGACGTTGGCGGGCTCTGCGCCACGGTGATGCAGCTCGACCCGATCCGGCTGGTAGGTTTCGTGCGCGAAACCGAGGTGGCGCGCGTGGAACCGGGCGCCCGCGCCGAGGGCCGACTGGCGGACGGGCAGACGATCGCGGGCGAGGTGGTGTTCGTCGGCCGCTCGGCCGACCCCGAGACGCGCACCTTCCGCGTGGACATCGCAGTGCCCAACCCCGAGGGGCGGCTTCGCGACGGGCAGACCGCCGATATCGCCGTCGCAGCCGAAGGGGTCAGGGCGCACCTCGTGCCCGCCTCGGCGCTCACGCTCGACGATGCCGGGCGGCTGGGGCTGCGCCTGGCCGAGGCCGGGCGCGCGCGCTTTGCACCCGTGCAGATGCTGCGCGACACGCCCGAGGGCATCTGGGTGCTGGGCCTGCCCGACGAGGCGGCGGTCATCGTGCGCGGACAGGAATATGTGGCCGACGGCGTGCCGGTAGATGTGACCTGGCAGGAGAGCGGTTCGTGAACGGGCTGATCGACTGGGCCACCGGACGCGCGCGCATGATCATCGCGCTCGTGGTGCTGTCGCTCGCGGTGGGCGGCTATGCCTTCGTCAACCTGCCCAAGGAAGGCGAGCCCGACATCGACATCCCCGCGCTCTTTGTCTCGGTGCCCTTCCCGGGGATTTCCGCGCAGGACGCCGAGAAGCTGCTGGTGCGCCCCCTCGAGGCCAAGCTGCGCGATCTGGAGGGGCTCAAGACCATTTCTTCCACCGCCTCGGAAAACTTCGCCGGTGTCGCGCTGGAATTCGAGTTCGGCTGGGACAAGTCGCGCACCATGGCCGACGTGCGCGACCGGGTGGACCAGGCGCAGGCCGAGTTCCCCGCCGACTGCTGCGCACCGCCCGCGCGCTTCAGGACCGGATCGAGGCACTGCCTGCGGTGCTGGAAGCGCCGCTCGCGGGGGACCGCGAGGAGATGATGGAGGTGCTCATCGACCCCCTGAAGCTGGAGGCCTACAACGTCACGGCAGGCGAACTGATCGCGGTGGTCACCAACAGCAACCGCCTCGTCGCGGCAGGCGAGGCGCGTGGTGCCACCGGCGCCTTCGGCGTGAAGATCCCTGCCTCCTTCGACGGGCCGCAGGATATCTACGACCTTCCGGTAAAGGTGAACGGCGACCGTGTTGTGACACTGGGCGATCTCGCCGAGATCCGGCTCACCTTCGAGGACCGCGAGGGAACGGCGCGTTTCAACGGTGATGCGACAGTGGCGCTGCAGGTGGTCAAGCGCAAGGGCTTCAACATCATCGACACGGTAGCCCTGGTGCAGGCCGAGGTCGCCGCGGCGGAGGCCGCTTGGCCGGAAGACATGCGCGCGGCGATCCGCGTCGATTTCACCATGGACGAGAGCGTCACCGTCAAGAGCATGGTCGATCAGTTGCAGGGCGCGGTGCTGACCGCCATCGCGCTGGTGATGATCGTGGTGCTGGCGGCACTCGGGCCACGCGCGGCGATGCTGGTGGGTTTCGCCATCCCCACCTCGTTCCTGCTATGCTTCGCGCTGCTGGCGATGATGGACGTGGCGATCTCGAACATGGTGATGTTCGGGCTGATTCTCGCCGTGGGCATGCTGGTTGACGGCGCCATCGTGGTGGTGGAATACGCCGACAAGCGCATCGCCGAGGGCCAGGGGCCGATGCGCGCCTATGCCGAGGCGGCCAAGCGGATGTTCTGG
>PHEG01000400.1 GCA_002842835.1 Alphaproteobacteria bacterium HGW-Alphaproteobacteria-2
GCGCATGTCGCCAAGATCGCCCCGGACCTGCCGCGCGAGCATCTGATCGTGATGAACATGTGCGGCCGCGGCGACAAGGACATCTTCACCGTTGCACGCGCGCTCGGCTTCGAGATGTGAGACCCGGCCAGGGAGGAGCCCGCGCATGGATTTCGCCTATTCCGCCCGCGTGGAAGAACTGCGCGCCCGTGTGCGCCGCTTCCTCGACGAGGAAATCCTGCCGCTGAATGCCGAATGGCATCGCGACGCGGAGCGCGGCATCTACCCGCCGCCCTGCGTGGAGGTGCTCAAGGAGAAGGCGAAGGACGAAGGGCTCTGGAACCTCTTCCTGCCGGGGCTCAGGGACGACGAGCCGGGCACGCGCCTGACAAACCTCGAATACGCCCCGCTGGCCGAGATCATGGGCCGCGTCTTCTGGGCGTCCGAGGTGTTCAACTGCAACGCGCCCGACACCGGCAACATGGAACTGCTGCACATGTTCGCCAGCGAGGGTCAGCGCGAGCGTTTCCTCAAGCCGCTCATGGCGGGCCAGATCCGCTCGTGCTTCGCCATGACGGAGCCCGATGTCGCCTCGTCGGACGCGACCAACATCCAGACCACCATCCTGCGCGACGGCGACGACTATGTGATCAACGGGCGCAAGTGGTTCATCACCAATGCCGCCGATCCACGCTGCGCCTTCGCCATCGTGCTGGGCGTGTCCGACACCGCACCCGATTCCGACCCGCACGCGCGCCATTCCATGGTCATCGTGCCGATGGACACGCCGGGGCTGACCGTGGTGCGCAACCCCTCGGTGCTGCACCACGTGGCACCCGAGGGCCATTGCGAACTGACCTTCCGCAACGTGCGCGTACCCGCTGCCAACCTGCTGCACGAGGAAGGCCGGGGCTTCACGCTTGCGCAGGCGCGGCTGGGACCGGGGCGCATCCACCATTGCATGCGCTCGATCGGGCAGTGCGAACTGGCGCTGGAACTCGCCTGCGAGCGCGCGCTGGAACGCAAGACCTTCGGGCGCACGCTCGCCGAGCATGGCCAGGTGGCCGAATGGATCGCCCTCTCGCGGATGGAGATCGACCAGGCGCGGCTGATGGTGCTGCGCGCGGCCTGGATGATCGACAGGCACGGCAACCGCGCAGCACACACCGAGGTCTCGGCGATCAAGGTGGTGGTGCCGCGGCTGCAGATGGCGGTCCTCGACCGGGCGATCCAGATCTTCGGCGCCGCCGGGCTCACCCCCGACACGCCGCTTGCACATCTCTACACCTGGGGGCGGGCGCTGCGCTTCATAGACGGGCCCGACGAGGTGCATATCCGCGTCGTGGCGCGCCGTGAACTGAAGGAAGCGAAGGCCAATCGCGGCCGCAGCCTGCCCTACCTCACCCCGCCCGAGGTGCTGCACGGGAGCTGAGACGCGGGCTCAAAGACGGTTGTCGGCCAGGCGAATCTGCCGGGCGCGGGTAAGGATGGCATCCTCCACCTGACGCTGCGTGTCCTCCGACACCGCGCCGCGGCGCGTGAACAGCGCTACCTTGAGCGAGCGTGCGTCGAGCGCCGGATCCTGCACGAAGATCGTCGCGCGATACTCCTGCCCGCCGCCCGGCGCGCGGCCCCAGCCGGTGGTGATGATGCCCGAGAACGGATCGGCCGACTCGACCGGCAGGAAATCGAGCGTCTCGAGCGAGGCGCGCCAGATGTAGCGGTTCACCTTCACGATCGAGTCCGGATTGCCGCCGCCGCCGAGCAGCCCGCCGAGACCCAGCACGCCACCCTGACCAGAGGCGGCGGCCTGGCGGCGGCGTTCGGGGCTCATGCCGTCCATGCGCTGTCGGTCAGGAGTTTCCCAACACCTCCGCGATCACCGCAGGCGGCGAGACCAAGGCCCATGAGAGCGGCCAGCCCCAGAAGGGAAATCCGATGACCTGTCATAGTGCCGTCTTTCGCCCCCGTATCATCGGGCGCTATGTAACGGTTGCCCCGGGCAGCGACAAGGGATTTCACCCGCGCTCCCGGGGGCTGCGCCATTCCCCGCCTCGACGGGCCTGTGGCGCTTCGAGCAGGGACAAAACCGGGAGAAGGCCATGTCGCTCGCCGAGATCACTGAACGGCTGCGCGCCGCCGAGGTCCGGGCGGGGCGCGCGCCCGGCTCGGTGCGGCTGATCGCGGTCTCCAAGATGCAGCCCGAGGCGCGCATCGCCGCGGTGCTGGAGGCAGGCCACCGGCTCTTTGGCGAGAACCGCGTGCAGGAGGCGGCGGGCCGCTGGCCCAGCCTGCGGGCGCGTTATCCAGGCGCGCAGGTACATCTCATCGGCCCGCTGCAGGGCAACAAGGCGCGCCAGGCGG
>PHEG01000401.1 GCA_002842835.1 Alphaproteobacteria bacterium HGW-Alphaproteobacteria-2
GAGGATCGCGGCCAGCGCTTCGGCATCCGCAGTGTCGAAAGCGGCAGGCCGGTCGCTGTCGATGTCGAGCACGGCGATGAGTTCCCCCGTGCCGTCGAATACGGGCAGCACGATCTCAGAACGGGTGCCGGACGAACAGGCAATGTGGTCTGGGAAGGCATCGACATCGTCCACGATCTGCACCCGGCGCTCGCGCGCGGCCGCACCGCAGACGCCGCGCCCGAAGGGGATGACGAGGCAGCCGTGCCCGCCCTGGTAGGGGCCGATCTTCAGCAGGCCCGGCGCCACCACACGGTAGAATCCCGTCCAGTCAAAGCGCCCGTCGGCGTGGTGCAATTCGCAGGCCAGCGTGGCCATGAGCGCCACCGCATCGCTCTCGCCTTCGGTCAGCGCCGCGATGCGGGCGGCAAGCGCGGGATAGTCGGCACGCATGTCGGCACTCCTATCGGCACGCGGGGCAGGAAGCAGCCTACACCCGTTCGATCGCGATCGCCGTGCCCTCGCCGCCGCCGATGCAGATGGCGGCCACGCCACGCTTCAGGCCGTGACGCTCCAGGGCGTTGAGCAGCGTGACGATGATGCGTGTGCCCGAGGCTCCGATGGGGTGACCGAGCGCGCATGCGCCGCCATGAACGTTCAGCTTCTCATGCGGCACGCCGAGTTCGCGCATGAAGGCCATGGGCACCACGGCGAAGGCCTCGTTGACCTCCCACAGGTCCACATCGCCCACGCTCCAGCCCAGACGGTCGAGCAGCTTGCGCGTGGCGGGCACCGGCGCGGTGGTGAACCAGCCAGGCGCCTGCGCGTGCGAGGCATGGCCGAGGATGCGCGCGCGCACCTTCAGCCCCGCCCTTTCTGCCGCGGCCGCGCCTGCGACCACCAGCGCGGCGGCGCCGTCGGAGATGGACGAGGAATTGGCTGGCGTCACCGTGCCGTCCTTGCGGAATGCGGGCTTCAGGTGCGGGATCTTCTCGGGGCGGGCATTCCCCGGTTGCTCGTCCTCTACGATCAAGGCCTCGCCCTTGCGGCCCGTGACCGTGACGGGGGCGATCTCGCCAGTGAAGGCGCCCGACTTCTGCGCCGCCAGCGCCCGCGTGAGCGAGGCGAGCGCGTAGCCGTCCTGCGCCTCGCGGGTGAACTGGTAGTGCTCTGCGCAATCCTCGGCGAAGGTGCCCATCAGGCGGCCCCTGTCATAGGCATCCTCCAACCCGTCGAGGAACATGTGATCGACGACCTGCGCATGCCCCAGCCGAGCGCCGCCGCGCATCTTGGGCAGCATGTAGGGCGCCTCGGTCATGCTCTCCATGCCGCCCGCCACCATGACATCTGCGGCGCCGAGCGCGATGCGGTCATGCGCCATCATCACGGTCTTCATGCCCGAGCCGCACATCTTGTTGAGCGTGGTCGCGGGCACTGCCTCGCCCAACCCGGCCCGGAAGCCCGCCTGCCGCGCCGGGGCCTGGCCCTGGCCCGCGGGCAGCACGCAGCCCATGAGCAGTTCCTCGACACTGCTGGGCATCGCGCCCGCATCCTCGAGCGCGGCGCGAATCGCGGCGCCACCCAGATCGGCAGCGGGCATGCCGGTGAAGACCCCCTGAAAGCCACCCATGGCGGTGCGGGCGGCGCCTGCTATGACGACCTGTTCCATGGTTTTCCTCCTGTCCGGGACACGCGCCGGACTATTCCAGTCCGGGAAGGCCGCCGCAAGGGCAGCGGTGAGGTTTCGGTAACGCTTCGCGCCTAGTCTCTCCCCCGACGGGATGGAGGGTTCCATGCTTCTGACAGGCGAAGAACGGGGCGGGTCGCTGGTTCTGCGGGCCGTTCCTCGATTCGAGCGGGCTCGGCGCGCTGGTCGCAGTGATGAAGCTGGTCTGCCCGGGACGATGCTTCGCTCTGGCCGGTCTCACGCCGCCGGTGCTGAAGGTATTCACGCTCACCCGCATGGACAGCGTGTTCACAATCCGCGACGGGGCGGCCGTCGCGCCCCCGCGGAAGAAGGTGGCGCATGGCTGATCGGGCCGTCCGCCCATTGACAGTGCAGCCCTGCGCGGTGTCGCCGGGCGCGGAGGGTGTGGCTCCCGACCAGCACCACCTCTTTCCCGCCGAAACGGATGCGGTGCGTCGCACACTGGCGGCGGTCACCGGCTGGCTGCATCGCCTGCCCGAACCGCCCGCCGAACCCGCAACGGTGGAACTGGTGCTGGCCGAGTTGCTCAACAACGTTGTGGAACATGCCTGCGCCACGCTGCCGGGCAGGGTGATCGGGCTGGAACTCTGGTCCGGGCGTGGCGGGCTTGCCTGCCGCATTACCGACGATGGTCGTCCGATGCCCGGCGGCAGGCTGCCCCGTCAGTGGATGCCGCCACCCGAAACCCTGCCCGAAGGCGGCTTCGGGTGGCCGCTTGTGACCGCGCTTGCCCGCGATCTGGCCTACCGCCGCGATGGCGGGCAGAACGTGTTGTCGCTCCGCATCTGCCCCGGTTCGGGAACGTGAGCCGGGCGTTCCGCGCGGGCGCTGGACAGGACGGCATGCCATGGTTTACCGTCGCCGCGAAAGACGGGAGAACCGGCCATGCCGGTGCCGAAGGAGCAACCGCCCCGGAAACTCTCAGGCCCCAGGACCGTCTTTCAAGAAGTACTCTGGAGAGACCCCGGGCCTGCCCCGGGGCGCCGAAGGGATAACGATCTCAGGCGGAAGGACAGAGGGGGCATCGGCAGCGGCCCGGAGGGTCGCACAGGGCGATGCCCGGATGCGCACGGCGCACCGGCACTCGGGGAGGGGCGGGTTTGTCGGATATGAGTCGCACTGCGCTCTACGCGCTGCATCTTGAACTCGGCGCGAAGATGGTGCCCTTCGCGGGCTACGAGATGCCTGTGCAATATCCGGCAGGCGTGCTGAAGGAGCATCTGCACACCCGCGCCGCCGCCGGGTTGTTCGACGTCAGCCACATGGGGCAGGTTATCCTGCGCCAGAAGGATGGTGCGGCGGGGAGCGCCGCGTCGGCACTGGAGCGGCTGGTGCCGGTCGATGTGGCAGGGCTGGCCCCGGGGCGGCAGCGCTATGCGTTGTTCACCGCGGCTGACGGCGGCATCCTCGATGATCTGATGGTGGCCAACCGCGGCGATCACCTGTTCCTGGTGGTGAACGCCGCCTGCAAGGCGCAGGATGTGGCGCATATGCGCGCGCATCTGGCTGCGGATTGCGAGATCGTGGAGATCACCGACCGCGCGCTGATCGCGCTGCAGGGCCCGCAGGCCGCGGCGGTTCTGGAGCGTCTGGCACCCGGCGCGGCGGCGATGCGCTTCATGGATGTGGCGACGCTGGCCTGGCAGGGGGCGGACCTCTGGGTCTCGCGCTCGGGCTACACCGGCGAGGATGGCTTCGAGGTGTCGCTGCCCGAGGATCGGGCGGAGGCCTTCGCCCGCGCCCTGCTGGCCGAG
>PHEG01000402.1 GCA_002842835.1 Alphaproteobacteria bacterium HGW-Alphaproteobacteria-2
TGTTCTGGCCACACAGACGCTCTGGCAGGTGCGGCCCGGGCGCATGCGCATCCGCTTCGAAGGCCGCCTCGCGCCGGGCGTGACGGCCAAGGACATGGGACTTCACTGGATCGCGACGCTGGGCGCGGACGGGGCGCGCGGCCATGCGGTCGAATATTCGGGCGCGGCAGTGCGCGCGCTCTCGATGGAAGGCCGCATGACGCTCTGCAACCTTTCCATCGAGGGCGGCGCGCGACTGGGAATGGTGGCGCCCGACGAGACGACCTTCGCCTGGGTCAAGGGGCGCCCCCTGGCGCCCGGCGGCCCGCTTCTGGAGGCGGCACTCGCGGACTGGGCGCAGCTTGCCAGCGACCCCGACGCCGCCTTCGAGCGCGACGAGAGCTTTGACGCCGCCGCCATCGCTCCCATGGTGAGCTGGGGCACGAGCCCAGAACAGACCACTCCCGTGACCGCCCGCCTGCCGGGGCCGGAGGCGGGCGAGGCAGCGCGCGCGGCGCTGGACTACATGGGCCTCCAGCCCGGCGCGCCGATCGCGGGCACGCCCGTCGATCAGGTGTTCATCGGCTCCTGCACCAACGCGCGCATCGAGGATCTGCGTGCCGCTGCCGCCGTGCTCGCCGGGCGGCGGGCGCGGGTTCCCGGGATGGTCGCGCCGGGCTCAATGACGGTGAAGCGGCAGGCCGAGGCAGAAGGTCTGGCGGCCGTCTTCACGCAGGCCGGGCTCGACTGGGTGGATGCGGGCTGCTCGATGTGCGTGGGCATGAACGGCGACATCGTGGCCCCCGGCGCACGCTGCGCATCGACCACGAGCGGCGGTGGCAGGCTGCATCACCGACGTGCGCCCGCTGCTGGAGGGCCGGGCTGCGCCCGGCAATGCCGCATGAGCCGGGGCTGGACCCGCCACGAGGGGCTTGCGGTGGCGCTGCCCATCGACGGAATCGACACCGATCAGTTGATCCCGGCGCGTTTTCTGTCTCGTTCCAGATCAGAAGGATACGGAGACTTCCTGCTTCACGATCTGCGCTTTGACACTCAGAGAAATGAAAAGGCTTGTTTTCCTCTCAATGATCCCGCTGCAAGCGGAGCCTCTCTGCTGGTCGCCGGGCGCAATTTCGGCGGTGGCTCGTCGCGCGAGGCGGCGGTCTATGCGTTGGTGGATTTCGGCATCCGCGTGGTGGTCGCGCCCTCTTTCGGCGATATCTTCGCGGCCAACGCCGTCAACAACGGGCTCCTGCCCGCGCTGGTCTCGCCCAAGGACGCGGAGGCGCTGCTGGAGGCGCTTGCAGGCGGCCCGGCGCGCATGAGCGCCGATCTGGAGAGCGGCACGCTGCATCTGGGTCAGCGCACGATCCCCTTCACGCTCGACCCGGTCTGGCGCGAGAAGCTGTTGCGCGGCTGGGACGACATCGACCTGACCGCAAGCCATGCCGAGGCCATCGCCGCCTTCCGAGCACACGATGCCGAGGCCCGGCCCTGGGCGCGACCCGGGGCAGAGACATGAGCCGCAGACCGCGGCGCATCACCGGCGCAGCCGCGCCAGCAAACCCCGGGGCCGCAGGGGCGCCCGGAGACAACAGGAGGGAGACATGAAACAGAGGATTATCGCGGGGCTGGCTGCCGCGGCGCTCGCCGGCGGCGCTCCGGCGAAGGCCGAGGAAGTGCTGAGCGCGGTGCACGCCTTCCCCACCACGCTGATCTACACGCAGAGCTTCCTGTCCTTCGTGGACAAGGTGAACGAGCGCGGCAAGGGCGTGGTGCAGATCGAGGTGCGCGGCGGGCCGGAGGCGATCGGCATGTTCCAGCAGCCCGACGCGGTGCGCGACGGTGTGGTGGACATGGTCTACACCCCCGGCAGCTTCTACGCCGGCGCGCTGCCCGAGAAGGATGCGCTGGTTGCCTCCAACCTCACCGCGGTGGAGACCCGCGCCAACGGCGGCACGGACCTGATCGACCAGATCCATCAGGAGAAGATGGGGGTCAAATACCTCGGCTGGTTCGATTCTGGCGTGTGCTACAACCTCTGGATGGTGAACGAGCCGAAGCTCGATGCCGACGGCAACCTCGACGTCTCGGGCATCAAGCTGCGCGGCAACGCCGTCTACAACGCCTTCTTCACCGACTATCTCGGCGCTCAGGTGATCGACGTGCCGACGACCGAGGTCTATTCGGCCCTGGAGCGCGGCGTGGTGGATGCCACCGGCTGGACGCAGATCGGGCTCATCGACCTGCGCTGGAACGAGTTCGTGAAATGGCGGGTCGAGCCCTGCTTCTTCTCCACCGACCTCGGCGTGATCGTGAACCTCGAGCGCTGGAACGGCCTCTCGGACGAGGCGAGGACGATCCTGCAGGAAGTGGCCATCGCCCATGAGGCCGAAAGCGCCGCCGGGCTGAAGGCCAAGCGCGACGCCGATTTCGCGGCGCTCGACGCGGCGGGCATGCAGGTGCTCGAACTGCAGGGCGCACACCTCGAAGAACTGAACGGCGCGTGCGGGGCCTGGCAACGGGCCCCGCACGACGGCGAGGCAGGGGGGCAGGATGCGGCATCTGATCCGTGGCTATGACGGTGTGGTGAGCCTCGCGGCGCTGGTCGCGGCGGCGATGCTGGTTTGGCTGATGGTGGCGATCGTCGTCTCCGTCAGCCTGCGCAATCTCGGCATGCAGCCCTGGGCCTGGCTCTTCACCTCGACCGAATACGGGCTTCTCTATCTCACCATGCTGGGCGCTCCCTGGCTCGTTCGCGAGAAGGGGCATGTGCATATCGAACTCGTCACCGCCGCCCTGCCCGCGCCCGCGCAGCGGCTGCTCTCCAGGCTCATCGCGGCGGCCTGCGCGACGATTTGCGCGCTGCTGGCATGGAAGGGGGCCGAGCTGGTCGCCACCAACCTCGCGCGCAACGACATGGACGTGCGTGCCTACTACTTCCCACGCTGGCTGCTCACGCTCGCCTTCCCGGTGAGCTTCGGGCTGATGACGGTCGAGTTCGCGCGCTTCGTCTTCGGAGCCGATCTGCTGCACACCGGCAAGGCGGGGATCCACGAGTGATGGACTGGCTCGAGGCACTCCTGCTGCTCGTCGGCTCGATCATGGTGCTGATGGCCATCGGCATGCCGGTGGCACTCGCCTTCCTCGCGGCCAACATACTCGGCGCGTGGATCTTCATGGGCGGCGAGCGCGGCGTCACGGTGATGCTCAACAACGGGCTGGGCGCGCTGACCTCCTTCGCGCTGGTGCCGATCCCGCTGTTTCTGCTGATGGGAGAACTCTTCTTCCACACCGGGCTCGGGCGGCGGATGTTCAACGCCATCGACGCGCTGCTCGGGCGGCTGCCGGGGCGACTTTCCTATGTCACCGTGCTGGGCGGCACCGGCTTTGCCACGCTCTCGGGTTCGTCGATGGGCTCCACCGCGCTGCTCGGCTCGCTGATGGTGGGCGAGATGCGCGCGCGCGGCTACCGCAGCCACATGGCGATCGGGCCGATCCTGGGCACCGGGGGGCTCGCCATCATCATACCGCCCTCGGCTCTCGGCGTGCTGCTGGCGACGCTCGCGCGCATCGACGTGGGCGCGGTGCTGATCGCCGGGGTGATCCCGGGGCTGATCCTCGCCGGGCTCTACTGCCTGCTCATCTGGGTGCAGACGCGCATCGACCCGACGGCGGCGCCTGTCTATGACGTCCCGCCGATGTCGCTGGCGCAGAAACTCGTGCTGGTGATCCGCGACGTGGTGCCCATGGTGGGGCTGATGGCGCTGATCGTGGCGATG
>PHEG01000403.1 GCA_002842835.1 Alphaproteobacteria bacterium HGW-Alphaproteobacteria-2
CGAGATCACCAACTGCCGCCTCGGGCGCTTCACCGAGGTGGGGCGCGGATCGCGCCTGCTGAACACCGATCTGGGCGATTACAGCTATTGCGACCGCTATGCCGACATCGCCAACACGAGCGTGGGCAAATTCGCCAACATCGCCAGCTTCACCCGCATCGGCCCGACCGACCACCCGATGCAGCGCGCCAGCCTGCATCACTTCCTCTACCGCTCCGCCGACTACTGGGACGAGGCGCAGGACGACCCGGCCTTCTTCGCCCTTCGCACCAGCCGCCGCGCCCATGTCGGGCACGACACCTGGATCGGCCACGGCGCCATCGTGCGCCCTGAGGTGCGCGTGGGCCATGGCGCAGTGGTGGCCGCGGGCGCGGTGGTCACGAAGGACGTGGCCCCCTACACCATCGTCACGGGCGTGCCCGCAGCGCCGCTGCGCCGCCGTTTCCCCGAACCTGTTGCAGAGCGGCTCCTCGCCCTCGCCTGGTGGGACTGGAACCATGCGCGGCTGCGCGCCGCGCTGGAGGATTTCCGCGCACTGGAGATCGAGGCCTTCCTCGAAAAGCACGGTGGCTGAGATCAGTCGGGCGTCACCGTCAGCGTCACCCGCTCGCCCGCGAACCAGGTTCGGCCCAGTTCCACCGGCTGGCCGCCGGGCCCCACGTTCAGCGCCACGCTGCGCAGGATCGGCGCGCCGGGGCGGATGCGCAGGTGCAGCGCCTGGGTGGGGGTTGCGAGCTTCGCCGTCAGCCGCGTCTCGGCGCGGGTGAAGTCGGCAACCCCGACGCGCGCCAGCGCCCGGGTGACGGAAGCCTCCGCCTCCAGCGCCGCGAGGATGCCGGGCAGGCGCGCCTCGGGAAAGACGCTGCGGTAAAGCGCCGCCCTGCGGACGAGCGACAGCATGCGCCGCTCTGCCGCCTGGCCGCCGGCGGCCAGGTTCTGGTGAAAGCGCACCCGGCGACCCAGCGGATACTCGGTCGGGCGGGCGGTGACGAACACCCCCGCGCCGCGGCGCGCATGCACGTGTCCCGCCTCCGCCAGGCTTGCCAGCGCCTGGCGCACGGTGTGGCGGTTCACCCCGAAACGCGCGGCAAGCTGTGCCTCGGTCGGCAGCCGGTCACCGGGGCGATACTGGCCCGCGGCCAGTTCGCCGCGCAGCGTGTCAGCGATGCTGCGCCAGAGCGTGGGGCGGGGCATGGCGGTCTCCGTCATGAAAATTTCACGGCCGCCGCTCTGGCGACTCGGGATATATATTTGTATAGTTGTATAATAATTCGACAGACTCGGGAAGTTGTCCGGATGCCTGAAGATGTGCCCCCCAAAACCGAGAGCCGCCGCGCCTGGATGGGCCTGCTCGCCCGCGCCCCGGCACCCCGGCTGGCGGAACTCGTTGCCGCGCTCTCCGACCCGCCCACCCGGACCTGGCTGCGCCCGCCCGAGCAGGGGGCGGTGATGGTGCGCGCCCGGGCGGGCGGCACCGGCGCGCCCTTCAACCTGGGCGAGATGACGGTGACCCGCGCCAGCCTGCGGCTGCCCTGCGGCACGGTGGGCCACGCCTGGGTGCAGGGCCGCGACCCCGCCCATGCCGAGGCCGCCGCGCTGGTGGACGCGCTGATGCAGACGCCGCGCGCGGACGGGATACGTGCCGCCGTGCTCGACCCGCTGGCCACGGAAGAAACCGAACGCCGCGCCGCGCGCGCGGGCAAGGCGGCGGCGACGCGGGTCGATTTCTTCACCCTTGTGCGCGGGGAGGACGCCTGATGCAGGCCAAGGCCCTGAGCGGCGGTTTCGCCGACCCGCCCCGCGAAGCCGCACGCGCCTTCCGCGCCTGCCTGCAGGTCATGGCGCGGCCCGGGCGCATCTTCACCGTCGAGGGCGCGGCGCCGCCCGCCCCGCTCTCGCCCGCCGCCGGGGCGGTGGCGCTGGTGCTCTGCGACGGCGAGACGCCGCTTTTCCTCGCCCCGGGGCACAACGCGCCCGCGCTACGCGACTGGCTCGCCTTCCACTGCGGCGCGCCGCTTGTGGCCGAACGCGCCCGTGCCGCCTTCGGTATCGGCACCTGGGCGGCGCTCGATCCCGGGCATGGCGACTGGCCGCTCGGCAGCGACGAGAACCCGCATCTCTCGGCCACGCTGATCGTAGAGGTGGACCGCCTCGCCCAGACGGGCGCGCGGCTCACCGGCCCGGGGATCGAGACCGAGGCCCGGCTCTCACTGCCGGAGACAGGGTTCTTCGCGGCCAATCGCGCGCACTTTCCGCGCGGGCTCGATCTGTTCCTGTGCTGCGGCGACCGGCTGGCCGCAGTGCCGCGCAGCACAAGGGTGGAGGCGGGCTGATGTATGTCGCGGTGAAAGGCGGCGAGCGGGCGATCGACGCGGCCCATGCCTGGCTGGCCGAGGAACGGCGCGGCGACCCGGACGTGCCCGAGATGTCGGTGGCGCAAATCCGCGAGCAGATGGCGCTCGCGGTGGCCCGCGTGATGGCCGAGGGCGCG
>PHEG01000404.1:0-1277 GCA_002842835.1 Alphaproteobacteria bacterium HGW-Alphaproteobacteria-2
CCCCGCTCAGGTTCCCAGATCGAAACTCGCCAGCACCGGCGCGTGGTCGGAGGGCTGCTCCCAGCCGCGCACGCTGCGCAGGATGCGGCTCGCGTGGCCTGCGGCCGCGATGTCGGGCGAGGCCCAGATATGGTCGAGCCGCCTGCCCCTGTCGGCCTCGTCCCAGTCGCGGGCGCGGTAGGACCACCAGGAATAGAGCCGCCCCTCGGGGATGTCGGCGCGGGTGACATCCACCCAGCCGCCCGCCTCCTGCACGGCGCCCAGGTGCTCCACCTCCACCGGCGTGTGGCTGACGACTTTCAGGAGCGCCTTGTGGTCCCACACGTCGTCCTCCCGGGGCGCGATGTTGAGATCGCCCACGAGCACGCTGCGCGAAGGGCGCTCGTCGCGGAACCAGCCGCGCATCTCGGTCAGGAAATCGAGCTTGTGGCCGAACTTCTCGTTTGCCGCCCGGTCGGGGATGTCGCCGCCCGCGGGGACGTAGAAATTGTGGATCGTCACCCCGTTCGCGAGCCGCGCGGCGACATGACGCGCGTCGCCCCGGCCTGCGAAGTCGCGGTGCCCGGCATCCGCGATCGGCAGGCGGCTGACGATGGCCACGCCGTTGTAACCCTTCTGCCCGCGCGCCACGATCCAGTTGTAGCCAAGCGCCGCGAGCCCCTCGCGGGGGAATTTCTCCACCGGCGTCTTGCACTCCTGCAGGCACAGGATGTCGGGCGCCTCCTCGCGCAGGAGGCGCAGCATCAGCGACTCGCGCAGGCGCACGGAGTTGATGTTCCAGGTGGGCGAGCGTGAAGGGCATGGCGTGTACTCCGTTGCGGGTCGCGGCAGGGGTAGCATGGCCGTGCCCGTGCGGCGAGGGGGCGTTGGCAAGCCCATCCGGGCAGGCTAGGGAAGGGCGCCGTGGCAGCGGGAGGAGACGATGGCGGTGCATCTCTGGGTCCGGGCGGAATGCCGGGCGAACGAGCAGCGGGTGGGGATCACGCCCGAGGGAGCGGCGACGCTGCTGGCGAAGGGCATTCGCGTGACGGTGGAGGAGGCCCCCCACCGGGCCGTCCCCGCCGCGGCCTACGCCGCCGCAGGCTGCGAGATCGCGCCAGAGGGCGCCTGGCGCACCGCCCCGCGCGATGCCATCATCTTCGGCCTCAAGGAACTTCCCGACGACGGCAGTCCCTTGCCCCACCGGCACATCATGTTCGGTCATGCCTTCAAGGGGCAGGCGGGCGGGCCGCGGCTGCTGGCGCGGTTCCGTGCGGGCGGCGGCACGCTCTACGATC
>PHEG01000404.1:1452-6641 GCA_002842835.1 Alphaproteobacteria bacterium HGW-Alphaproteobacteria-2
TGGCGCGCTCGGCTTCGAGGTCACGCGCTGGGACATGGCCGAGACGGCGCATGGCGGGCCGTTCCCGGAGATCCTCGACCACGAGATCTTCGTCAACGCGATCCTCGCGCGGCCCGGCGTGCCGGTCTTCTTGCCGAAGACGGCGGTGGACGCACTCCGCAGGCTCACCGTCATCGCCGATGTCGCCTGCGACCCGGAAAGCGACTACAACCCGGTGCCGGTCTATGACCGGGCCACGAGCTTCGACGCGCCGGTGATCCGGGTGGCGGCGGGGCCGCTGCCGCTCGACGTGATGGCGATCGACAACCTGCCCTCGATGCTGCCCGCCGAGTCCTCGCGGGATTTCGCCGCGCAGCTCTTGCCCTCGCTCGCCGCGCTCGACAGGATCGGCGAAGGCGTCTGGGCGCGCGCAAAGGCGGAATTCGACCGGCACATGGGCACCTGACATGCCGGCCCTTGTCGCCCTCGCCTGCCTGCAGTGGCTCTCGTTTCTCGGCCTGTGCGATGCGCCCGACCCCGCCGCCGAGGCGGCGCAAGCCGCCGAGATCATCGCCGCTGCCGAGGATGCCTATATTGGCAGCCGGTTCGATATCGTCGAGGCCCGTCTGGCGGCCGGCGCCCTGACGGTCGAACTGGTCGATCTCGATGCCTGCGCGGATGGCGCGACCATTCGCTCGCTCACCCGGTTCGTGGATCTGGGCCAACACCGCGTCGAGGGCCGGGTCGGTGCCGCCCGGCCCGTCGGCGACACGGGCGAGGTGCGGTTCTTCATCCGGTTCCATCCCGCCGGAGACTGGGCGCGGCGGGAACCGGACCTCTACGCAGAGAAAGAGCGCTTGCTGGATGCCGCGCGCCGCGAAGTCGGCTGGGGGCAACGGGCGGCGCTGCTTGCCTCCGAGCGGTTTCTCGCCCGCCACCCGCAGGAAAGCCTGCCCGCCTATACCGTTGTCGGCTACTGCCCCGACGGGGTATCGACGTCGCTGCAGCGCGATGCGATCTTCTTCCGCACCACCGACCCGGAGCGACTCACGAAGGCTGTCAGCGCAGTCGCGGCGCGCTCTTCCCGCTGATAGGGTGTGATCGGGCCGCCGGTCGTTACAAGCGGCAAGGCGCATCGCGCGACGCGATCGCCGGACAGAGGCAATTGACGATGGGCGGTTGTCTGCCCATCCGCACAGAGGGAGAGCGCAATGGCAACGATCCACTGGTGCGGCACCGGGCTTTCGGCGGTGCCGGGGCTGCGGCGGCTGATCGAGGCGGGCCACGAGGTTACGGTGTGGAACCGCACCGTGGAAAAGGCGCGCGAGGCGGTGGGCGATCTGACCGGCGACATCCGCGCATTCTCCGAAGAGGCGCTGGCCGCAGAGGTGCGCTCCGGTGATGTGGTGGTCTCGATGCTGCCCGCCGACATGCATGTGCCGCTGGCGAAGCTGTGCCTGGAGAAGGGCGCGCATTTCGTCACCTCCTCCTATATCGCGCCCGAGATGCGCGCGCTCGATGCCGAGGCGCGCGCGAAAGGGCTGGCCTTTGTCAACGAGGTGGGGCTCGACCCGGGGCTCGACCATGTGATGGCGCATGCGCTGATGGCCGATTACCGCGCGTCGGATGCCTTCGATCCGGCCAACCGGCTGTCCTTCACCTCGTATTGCGGCGGGGTACCCAAGCACCCGAACCCGTTCCGCTACAAGTTCTCCTGGTCGCCTCTGGGTGTGCTCAAGGCGCTGCGATCGCCCTCGCGCTCGATCNNNNTTCCGCGAGATCGAGGGGCTGACCGGCCCCGAGGGCGAGGCCCGGCTGCGCGAGATGGCTGCCGGGTTCTGGGCCGAGAACGCCTATGACGAAGGCGAGCCCGACCGCGTGGTGCTCTGCGTCGGGCTGAAGGCCGAGCGCGAGGGACGCACCGTCTGGCACAAGACCTGGGTGATGGATGCCTGGGGCGACGCGCGCGGCAGCGCCATGGCGCGCACCGTCTCGATCCCGGTGGCGCTGGCCGTCGAGACGGTGATGGCAGGCGACATCCCCCCCGGCGTATCGGCGGCGCCGTCGGACCCCGCGCTGGTCGCCCGCTGGATGGAGGCGGCGGGCGCGATCGCGCAGCATCTGGAGCGGGTGGATCACCTGGCCTGAGCCGCTTGCCAAGTGCGGCGGATGCGTGTAATGGCCGCGCTCTCAGGGGCGCGCCCGGCTAAAAGGGCTGCCGTGGCGCGCCGTAACCGAGCCTGCGTCATCGACGCGAAAAGGAGACGGAAATGCCCAAGATGAAGACAAAATCGGGCGCCAAGAAGCGCTTCAAGCTGACGGCCACGGGCCGCATCAAGGTTGCGCAGGCGGGCAAGCGCCACGGCATGATCAAGCGGACGCCGAAGTTCATCCGCAATGCGCGCGGCACTACCGTGCTCTCGGCCTCTGACGAGAAGATCGTCAAGACCTACATGCCCTACGCGCGCTGAGGAGGCTGCCCCATGTCCAGAGTCAAAGGTGGCGTCACCACGCACGCCCGTCACAAGAAGATCCTCAAGGCTGCCAAGGGCTACTACGGCCAGCGCAGCACCGCCTTCAAGACCGCCAAGCAGGCGGTGGACAAGGCGCAGCAGTATGCCACGCGCGACCGCCGGGCGCGCAAGCGCACGTTCCGCGCGCTGTGGATCCAGCGCATAAACGCAGCAGTGCGTGCGCATGATGCGAGCCTGACCTATTCGCGCTTCGTCAACGGGCTCGACCGCGCCGGGATCGAGGTGGACCGCAAGGTGCTCGCCGATCTCGCGGTGAGCGAGCCCGCGGCCTTCGGTGTGATCGTCGAGAAGGTGCGCGCCGCGCTCGCCTGATCCCGAAAGGGCATCGAACCGCGCGAGCCGCGCCCCCGGAGGGCGCGGCTTTCCACATCCTCAAGGTAGCACTGCAGACCACGGTCGTTGAGAATACGGGTCGGAGTTGCTATCTTCATAGCGGCCCGGCGCCGGGGCCTTGCGTGACGGCGCGGTTGCAAAGGAGGACGACGTTCTGTCGGCACAAATCCACGCGGCCCCCGCCGGGGCCGGACCCGAGGCGGCGCTCGCTGCGCTGCCGGGCAAGACGGACAGCGAGCAATTGCTCGCCCTCATCCTGAAATCGCTGGACGACGACAAGGCCGAGGAGGTGGTCACCATCGATCTCCGCGGGCGCAGCGCCATGGCCGATTACATGATCGTCGCCTCCGGCCGGTCGGCGCGGCAGGTCTCTGCCATCGCCGAGAAGCTCGCCGAGCGGCTCAAGGAGGTGCTTGGCCAGCGTGCCCGCAGCGAGGGCAAGGAGCAGGGCGACTGGGTGCTGATCGACGCGGGCGACGTGGTGGTGCACGTCTTCCGCCCCGAGGTGCGCGAGTTCTACCAGATCGAGAAGATGTGGATGCCCGCGGGCCGCGGCCCGCGCGCCTGAATGCGGCTGCGCATCTGTGCCGTGGGGCGGCTGCGTGCTGGCCCCGAGCAGGCGCTTGTCGAGGATTACCGCCTGCGCTTCGATCGTGCGGGGCGGGCGCTGGGCCTCGGCCCTGTCGAGATCGTCGAAGTCGAGGGTGGTCTCGTCTGTGCGCTCGACGAGCGCGGCGAGGCGCCGGGCTCGCCCGAGTTCGCGGCGTGGCTCGCGGGCTGGCGCGATGCCGGGCGCGGCGCGGTGGCCTTCGTCATCGGCGGTGCCGACGGGCTCGACCCGGCGCTGGTCGCCCGGGCCGATGTGCGGCTCTCGCTGGGGCGGATGGTCTGGCCGCACATGCTGGCGCGCGTGATGCTGGCCGAACAGCTCTACCGCGCCGCCTCGATCCTCGCGGGCAGCCCCTATCACCGAGCGTGAGGGTCGGGGCGCTTGCGCCCCGCCGGGCCCGGGCCTAGAAGGCGGCGAGCCCGCCGCAGGAGCCGCCGATGACCCCGTGCAAGCCTGTCGTCCTGTGCATCCTTGATGGCTGGGGGCTGTCGGATGCGCCGCTCTTCAACGCGCCGCGGCAGGCGCAGACCCCCAACTTCGACCGTATATGGGCCGATTGCCCGCATGCGACCCTCGCCACCCACGGCCGCGACGTGGGTCTGCCCGAGGGCCAGATGGGCAATTCCGAGGTCGGCCACATGAACATCGGTGCGGGCCGTGTCGTGGCGATGGATCTCTTTGCCGTGGCCCCCGCCGTGGTGCGCCTGATCGCGGCGCTGAAGCGGTCGGGCGGCAGGGCGCATCTGGTCGGCGTGATCTCGGATGGCGGCGTGCATGGCCACATCGCCCATGTGCTGGCCGCTGCGCGCGTGCTGACCGGGGCAGGCGTGCCGGTGGCGGTGCATGCGCTTACCGACGGGCGCGACGTGGCCCCCGAGAGCGCGGGGCATTTTCTTGCGGAACTCTCCGAGGCTCTGCCAGAGGGTGCGCGCATCGCCACCGTGATCGGGCGCTACTACGCCATGGACCGCGACAAGCGCTGGGAGCGGGTTAAGCTCGCCTTCGACGCGATGGTGCATGCCCGTGGCGAGCGTGCGGAAACGGCCGAGGATGCGGTGGCGGAGGCACTGCTGCGAGACGAGACCGACGAGTTCATCCGCCCCACGGTGCTGGCGGGGCATGGTGGCATCCGCGACGGGGGCTTCGAGGCCTTCGACACCGGACGCCGCCCGCGGCTCGCGGTGCTGACCGGCATGGTGGATTATTCGGTCGAGCACGACGCCTACATGGACACGGTCTTTCCCAAGCGCCAGGTCGAGAACACGCTGGGTGCCTGGGTGGCGAAGCACGGGCTGCGGCAGTTCCGCCTCGCGGAAACCGAGAAATACCCGCATGTGACCTTCTTTCTGAACGGCGGCAAGGAGACCCCCGAGCCGGGCGAGGACCGCTTCACGCCGCAATCGCCGAAGGTGGCTACCTACGACTTGGCACCCGAGATGGCGGCGGCGGAGGTGACCGGTCGGCTGGTCGAAGCGATCGGCGCGGGCTACGACCTGATCGTGGTGAACTACGCCAACCCGGACATGGTGGGCCACACCGGCAGCCTGCCAGCCGCCATCGCCGCCTGCGAGGCGGTGGACCGCGGCCTTGGCCGCGCGCTCGCGGCGCTGGAGGCGGCGGGGGGTGCGATGATTGTCACCGCCGATCACGGCAATTGCGAGACGATGCAGGACCCCGAGACGGGTGGACCGCATACCGCACACACCACCAACCCGGTGCCGGTGATCCTGGTG
>PHEG01000405.1 GCA_002842835.1 Alphaproteobacteria bacterium HGW-Alphaproteobacteria-2
GGGGGCAGGAGGGCGCAGGGCATGTTCGAGTCGATGCGGCTACGGCTGTCGGCCCTGAGCCATGCCCGGGCACTCTGGCGCTGGCAGCGGGCCGAGCGCCGCGCTGCGACCGCCGATCTGCAACTGGTGCGCCGCCTGCGACGCCGGGCGCGCGCGTTGCACGCACGCCTCGAACGGGTGCTCAAGATTGCCGACGAGCGCCTTGCTCTGCCGCGGATCGGCGGCGATGCCATCCGTCGGCCACCACTGACCGACTGGGTTTTCCGCCCCGAAGCCTGGCGCGTGCCGATACGGCCCATGGCCGCCGTCGGGGTCGAGTCGCGCACCTGGCTGGGCGAAGCGGTGACCGTGTTCCACGACTGCGCGATTTCCGAGATCACCGTGCGGCAGGTACGCAACACCCGCGAGGAAGACCTCGCGCCCTTCGGCCTGCGGCTCGATGTCTTCCGCTTCGACGGCACCTTCCTGTCGCTGGCGATCGACGCGCCCGCATCGGCGGTGGAGGGGCTTCGGCGCGAGCATGTGATCCGGGCCGAGACCATCGTGGAGAGCGAGACGCCGCTCGAGATCTTCTTGCGGCTCAACGTCAAGCATGGACCGAACACCGAGCAGATCGTCCGCGAACTGCCGCCCGGCAGCGGCGAGCGCAGCGTCGATTTCGACCTCGCCTACACCGAACTGAACGAGAAGCGGGTGGAGCGGATGTGGCTCGACGTGATCTTCGAGGGGGCCGAGATGAACCAGGTCACGGTCCGCGACCTTACACTGTCGCGTCGGCCGCGAGCCGCTATCTGAGGAGATCTGCCATGAAGGATGCGACAGAACGCCTGACACTGACGCGGCTGCGCATCCACGCGGGCAACTACGAGGCCGAGGTAAGCGGCGCTGACGGCGCGACAGCCGCGCCTGAGGTTGTGGTCCTGCACCAGAGCCTGCCGCTGCCGGGCGTCACGTTCGCCCGCGCCGGGGCCGGGGGCGGCTGGCTCCTGCGCGCGCCGATTCCGCCGGAGCTGCTCTCGGACGGGGTGCAGAGCTTCCTCGTGAAGGACGAGCTGACGGGCGACACGCTCGATGCCTTTGCGATTGTCGCCGGCACACCGCTGGAGGATGACATCCGTGCCGAGGTGGCGCTCTTGCGCGAGGAACTCGACCTGCTGAAGCGGGCCTTCCGGCGCCATGTGAAGGAAACCGCGGGCTGACGCGCCACAGGCGGAGAGGGGGACGGAATGGCCGATGCGCTGATCTTCGAC
Source organism: Alphaproteobacteria bacterium HGW-Alphaproteobacteria-2 (assembly GCA_002842835.1). Taxonomy (GTDB): domain Bacteria; phylum Pseudomonadota; class Alphaproteobacteria; order Rhodobacterales; family Rhodobacteraceae; genus PHEG01. The sequence continues at coordinate 1,251 of PHEG01000405.1, forward strand.
GCGTTGCGCACACCGCGCGGGCGCGGCAAGCCGGACGGGGCGCTGCATGGGGTGCCTCCGGTGCGGCTCGCCGCGCAGGCGCTGGGCGCGCTGCGGGAGCGCAACGGCCTCGCGCCCGACGCGGTCGATGACGTGGTGATGGGCATCGTCACGCCGGTGGGGGAACAGGGGCAGGTGCTGCCGCGTGTCGCCGCGCTGATGGCGGGCCTGGGCGAGCGGGTGGCGGGCGTGCAGGTGAACCGCTTCTGCGCCTCGGGGCTCGAGGCCTGCAACATGGCCGCCGCCAAGGTGATGGCCGGGCAGGCCGACCTGATGGTGGCGGGGGGCGTCGAATCGATGTCGCGCGTGCCGATCCTCTCGGACGGCGGGCCCTGGGGGGCCGACCCGGAGGTGGCCTTCTCGACCTACTTCGTGCCGCAGGGCGTCTCGGCCGACCTGATCGCCACGAAATGGGGCTACGGGCGCGACCGGCTCGACGACTATGCCGTGGAGAGCCACCATCGCGCCGCCCGCGCCTGGGCCGAGGGGCGCTTCGCGCGTTCCGTC
>PHEG01000406.1 GCA_002842835.1 Alphaproteobacteria bacterium HGW-Alphaproteobacteria-2
GCCTATGTGCAGTCGGCGGGTGTGAAGAACGATCTGGAGATCGACGGCTATGCGGTGGCGGTGTGCAAGGAGATCGGAGTGGAGCTCTCGCGCCACCGTGCGCGCAGCTTCGAGGAGATGAAGGAGTGGGGCGACGACCTCTCGGCCTTCGACCTGATCGTGGCGCTCTCGCCGGCCTCGCAGCGCCAGGCGCTGGAACTGACGCGGTTTTCCTCGCTCGAGGTGGAATACTGGCCGATTATGGACCCGACCGGCCTGGCCGAGAACCGCGAGACGAAGCTGGCCATGTATCGCCGTACCCGCGACCAGATCGCCGACCGGATGCGCGAACGCTTCGGCCCGCCGTCCAGGGGCGGCATCGGCAACCCGCCGCCCCGGCCATGAGCCGGGGGCCCGGCACAGCCGGCGCTCACGAAAGGGTTTCTGGCCCGGCGCCCACCTCCGTGTCACCCTGCTGGAACTGCCCCGTAGGGAGGCCGCCATGCCCCGCATCATCGTCCTTGCCCTTGCCTTTGCCCTCGCTCAGCCGATCGCCGCGCAGCCGATCGCCATGGGCGCGGCGCCGGACTATCCGGAAGCCGAGAGCGGCACTCCCCCCGATGCTGTGCCCATGACATTGGAACGGATGATGCAAATCCTGCGCGCACTCGACCCCGAGGCCGAAGTGCAGGGGCCGCTAGCGCGGCTGACCGTCGCCGAGACCGTGGTGCTGGTGGTCAGCGACCCGCGCGCCGACCGGATGCGCGTTATGGTCCCGGTGCGCCCCGCCGAAGGCCTGAGCGCCGAAGAGTTGCAGCGGATGATGCAGGCCAATTTCGACACAGCGCTCGACGCGCGCTACGCGATCGCCAAGGGCGTGGTCTGGGCGGCCTTCATCCACCCGCTGGGAGCACTGGGCAAGGAGCAGCTTATCGAGGGCATCGGCCAGACGGTGAACCTTGCACAGACCTATGGCACGCTCTACACCTCGGGCGGGCTCAGCTATGGCGGCGGCGACAGCTCGGACCTGCAACGCGAACTCATCGACGAGTTGCAGAAGAAGGGCCAGGAAATCTGATCCGCACCCCCCGTGCAAATCTCCGCAGAGCCACTTATATCGGCTCCATGAACCAGATGCGCCGCCTCCTTCTCACCCTGCCCGCGCTTGTCCTGGCGCTGCCTGCCGCAGCGGAGCCGATAGCGCTGGCCAGCCTCAACGCCTACCTCAACAGCTTCGCCACCGCGCGGGCCGCCTTCACCCAGATCAGTGGTCGCAGGCAGCGGGCAAGTGGCCGTCTTCGACCGCAAGTCGAACGTGCCTCCCGAGCAGTTCGCGCTCGACCGCACGCCGCTGTCGATCATCCTCGCTCCCCGGGTCGATCTCGCGCGACCGGGGGTCGTGGAGCGGCATGTCTCGGACGGCTCGACCACGGCAGTGGTGGCGCGCGACCCGGAGCGGCCCGAATTCGGCTCGCTGATGATGGTATTCTCCGACAACCCGGTGGCCTTGCGCCAGTGGGTGATCGCAGACGAGGCGGGCGGCGAGACGACGGTGATCCTGGGCGAGATGCGCACCGGCCTCGCGCTTGACGACGGGCTCTTCAGTATCGCCCGCGAGATAGCGCGCCTGCCCGCACAACTCAATCGTTGAACCTCAGCGGCGGCAGCCCTGCAACTGCTGGTCGTACATCGCAGCCCGGCTCGCCACACTGTCGGCAGTGCGCAGAAGCCACGCCTTGTTGTGCCAGGTGCCGCGCGCGTAACCCGTGTGGCCCTCGTGATAGGCGAGATACTGGTTGCGCGCATCCCATTTCGGCACTCCGTTCGTCTTCTGCGTCCGGTCCATGTACCAGCCGATGAAATCGGAAGCGTCCGAGAAGCGGTCGCGCTTGGCCCGGCGGTTTCCGGTGGAGTCTTGATACCAGTCCCAGGTTCCATCGATCGCCTGCGCAAAGCCGTAGGCGGACGAACGACGGCCCATCGGGATGATGCCCAGTGCATAGGTCATCGGCGTGCGCGCATCGGCCACGAACTTGCTCTCGTGATAGATGGTGGACATCTGCACCGCCACCGGCACACCCCATTTGCGCTCGGTGCGCTCCATGTCGCGCATCCAGCCGCGGCGGTCCCGCGCGATGGCACAGGCATCGTTCATATCGGGCGGGGGTGCCTGGCTGGACCCGCAGGCGGCAAGCAAAAGAAGCGCCAGAAAGCGCGCGATCCTGTTCATGTCCTGCCCGTGTCTGCTCTTGTTTTGCGGCAGGATACAGGAAAACGCAGCGGGTTTGAATGGCCTCAGGCGAACTCCGACTGTTCAACAGTCTGTCACAGTCTGTTTCAGCAGCGCCACCCGGTGAAGCGCCGCGCGGCATGGACAGCGACCCGCGCCAGCGGTAGGAATAAGAAGGGGCAATGGTAATCATGATCGCGGCGCGCGCAAAATACATGCTCGGGCAGATTGTCCGTCACCGAAAGCACCCGTTCCGCGGGGTGGTGTTCGATATCGACCCGCAATTTGCCAATACCGAGGAATGGTACCAGGCGATCCCCGAAGAGAGCCGCCCGCGCAAGGACCAGCCCTTCTATCATCTGCTCGCCGAGAACGAGCAGAGCTATTACATCGCCTATGTCTCGGAACAGAACCTCGTTCCCGACGAAACCGGCGAGCCGGTCGATCACCCGGACGTGCCCGAGATATTCGGCCATCTCCAGGACGGCTGCTACACCCTCGAGGTGCGGCTTAACTGAGCCGCGCGCGGCGCCAAGATCTCAAAGCGGCAGGCCGCCGCACCCCGCGCGCAGCACGCGGTTTCCTTCACCTGAATTTCCGGATCCGCCAGCGCGAGGAAGAGCCGGGCGAAGACCGCCGCG
>PHEG01000407.1 GCA_002842835.1 Alphaproteobacteria bacterium HGW-Alphaproteobacteria-2
TGCGCGCTCACCCAGCTCGAACGCCCCGGCGCCCCGGTCATCTTCGGCAATTTCCTGTCGTCCATGGCGATGCGCTCGGGCAGCCCGACCTTCGGCACGCCCGAGCCCGCGCTCGGCTCGCTCGTGGTGGGCCAGCTTGCCCGGCGGCTCAACCTGCCGCTGCGGTGCGCAGGCAACTTCACCACCTCGAAACTGCCCGATGCCCAGGCCATGACCGAGGGCACGCTCTCGATGCTCTCCGCCATCCACTGCGGCGCCAATTTCATCCTGCATTCCGCGGGCTTCCTCGATGGGCTGCTGTCGATGTCCTACGAGAAATTCGTGCTCGACTGCGATCTCTGCGGCGCGCTTCACAGCTATGTGCCCGGCATGCGCCTCGAGGACGACGATTTCGCCCTCGATGCCTTCGCCGAGGTGGGCCCGGGCGGGCATTTCTTCGGCTGCGCCCACACCATGCGCCATTACCAGACCGCCTTCTGGGATTCAGAAACCGCCGACAACCGCCCCTACGAGACATGGCACGAAGACGGCGGCGAGGATGCCGCGACCCGCGCCAACCGGCTCTGGAAGCAACGCCTCGCCGATTACGAGGCACCGCCCATGGACACCGCCACCGCCGAGGCGCTGGCCGATTTCGTCGCCCGCCGCAAGGCCGCCGAGGATGACCGCTGGCACTGAGCGGGCTTCATCTTTCAGGAAATTCGCCGGGGCGAGACCCAGCCCCGGAGAGGTCGGGGGGCAGCGCCCCCCTGCCCCGACGCCGGTTGTGCAGCGTCAGGAGCACCGCGATCAGGCAACCGCAATACTCCGGCGCATCGAGCCGCGTCTCGGGGGCCATCGCCCGCCCTGCCGCAGCCGCCGCCAGCGTGCCGTCACCCCAGTACGGGTGCCGCCGCCCCAGCCGCCTGCGGTAGCGGTCGGCGGCCTCGGCCTCGGCGATCAACCGCTCCGCCAGCCCCGCCCGCACGGCCTCCGGCACCGCCAGCAGCGCCCGCGCCGCGCTCACCAGATCGGCATGCAGGACAGGCCGCATCAGCCCGCCGCGCGCCGCGCGAAAAGCCCGGGGCCGAAGGCCTGGCTCACCTGCGCCACCGCCAGATCGAAGGGCGCCACTACCCCGTCCGCCGCCTGCATCGCCGCGCTGTAGGTGAAGCCGGGCGCCGCCACCTCCGCCTCGCGGCGGATCGCGCCGTCCTTGATCACCCGAACCAGATAGGCCTCGCGCTCCTCGCCCAGCGGCACCTCGACCGACTCCCAGCTGTCGCCGTCGATGCGGGTGCGCCGCACCCAGGTGAGATCCAGATCACCCCCCGGCACCCCGGCAAGCCGCAGATGCACCGGGCTCAACGGACGCAGCCCCACCCCGGCGAAAGCCTGCGTGACGCCCACGAACACCGGGTCGTCATGCGGCCGTTCCGCCGGGCCGATGCGATATTCCCGCGCCAGGTTGCGCGCCGAGAGCGGCAGCGCGATCTGCTCGAGGCTCCGATCGATCAGCACGAAGCGGCTGCCCGCAGGCCAGTCGGGCGGCATCAGCGCGTCGCTGCCCGCCTGTCCCCTCAGCAGCATCGACAACTCCCACAGGTTCTCGCCCACCAGCGCCGCATCGGCGAACTGGAATACCTCCCAGCGGTCCGACGAGCCGTCGCCGATCGCCGCGACATTTGCCCCCGAGAGCACCGCCAGCCGCTCCGCCGCGGCCAGCGCCCCGCCCCCCAGCCGCACCCGCAGCCGCGCGCGCCGGTCCCAGCGGCCGGGCGGCGCGACGAACAGGGGCGACTCGGTCTC
>PHEG01000408.1:0-1456 GCA_002842835.1 Alphaproteobacteria bacterium HGW-Alphaproteobacteria-2
GCTGCTCGACAAGCCCTCGCGGCGCGAGACCGAGGTGCGCGCCGACTGGATCGGCTTCGAGATCCCCGACGAGTTCGTGGTCGGCTACGGCATCGACTACGCACAGCGCAACCGCAACCTGCCGCATATCGGCAAGGTGCGCTTCACCGGGGGCTGAACGCGGTGAACCTGCGCTGGCTCCTGCGGGCCGCCCGCTGGGCGCGCCGCCCCCCGAAGGAAACGACAGTGAAGCTGGTGCTGGGCGTCATCGCCGCGGCGCTATTGCTCGCCGGAGTCGAGCATTTCCTGGGCTGGCCCGACTGGCTGACGGTCAATTCCGGCGCATCGGGCCGCATGCCAATGCCGCGCTGAGTTGAGGGCAGGGGGCTGCGGCCGCCTGTCATGAAAGCTTCATTTGTGCCGCTCCGATAATTCCATAATTCTCGAATTATGGAACTGGAAGCCCACGCCCGCCGCCTCGCCACCCTCGGCCATCCCGGCCGCCTTGCCGTCTTCCGGCTGCTCGCCCGGCGCGCGCCGGGCGGCGTGCAGCCCTCCGAGATGGGTGCCTCGCTGGGCATGAAGCCCTCCACCCTCTCGGCGCATCTCGCCGCGCTGGCCGAAGCGGGGCTGGCCCGGGCCGAGCGGCGCGGACGCGAGATTCGCTACCGCATCGACCTGGCCACCGCGGGCGCTCTGGTCGATTTCCTCGCCGCCGACTGCTGCCGCGGGCGGCCCGACCTGTGCGCGCCACGCACCATCGCCGCCCTCACGGGCCTCACCGAGCCACTGGCCATGACCGACAAGACCTGGAACGTGCTCTTCATCTGCACCGGCAATTCCGCCCGCTCGATCTTCGCCGAGGCGCTCTTGCGCGACCTGGGCGAGGGCCGCTTCAGCGCCCATTCGGCGGGCTTGAATCCGGAAACCGGGCTCAACTCCTTTGCGCTGCAGGTGCTGGAGCGCAACGGCCATGCCACCGAGGGCCTGCGCGCCAAGGGCATCGAGGAATTCGAGGCCGCGGACGCGCCGCGCATGGATTTCGTCTTCACTGTCTGCGACCGGGCGGCGAACGAGGAATGCGCCGCCTGGCCCGATGCCGCGATCAACGGCCACTGGGGCGTGCCCGACCCGGTGAAGGCCGAGGGCACTGAGGCCGAGAAAGCCTTCGCCTTCGCGCAGGCCTACGGGCAGTTGCGCCGCCGCATCTCGGCCTTCGTCTGCCTGCCCTTCGAGAGCCTCGACCGGATCGCGCTGCAACTCCGCGTCGATGGTCTCGGCACCGCGGCCAGGGCGGAGGACGCCCGCCAATGACCCGCATCGCGATCAACGGCATGGGCCGCATGGGCAAGCTGGTTCTGCGGGCGCTGGCGGATGCGCCGGCGGGCGAGGTGGTGCTGCTCAACGACATCGTCGGCACGCCGGAACAGCATGCGCTGTGGCTGGAATTCGACAGCGTGCATGGCCGCTGGGGTGC
>PHEG01000408.1:1476-7061 GCA_002842835.1 Alphaproteobacteria bacterium HGW-Alphaproteobacteria-2
TTCGCGGCGGGCGTGCGCAATGTGCTGGTCTCGGCCCCCGTCAAGGACGGCTCGGCGCTCAACCTCGTCTATGGCGTGAACCATGGCGATTACGACACGGCGCGGCACCGCATCGTCACCGCCGCCTCCTGCACCACCAACTGCATCGCGCCCGTCATTCGGGTATTGCACGAGGAAATCGGCATAAGGCATGGTTCGATCACGACAATCCATGACGTTACCAATACGCAGGTGATGGTTGACCGGCCACTCAAGGACAGCCGCCGCGCCCGTTCGGGCCTTGCAAACCTGATCCCCACCAGCACCGGTTCGGCCACGGCGATCACGCTGATCTACCCCGACCTCGCGGGCCGCATCGACGGCCATGCGGTGCGCGTGCCGCTCCTGAACGCCTCGCTCACCGATTGCGTGTTCGAGTTGGCGCGCGAGACGAGCGCGGGCGAGATCAACGCGCTGCTGGCCAGATGGGCCGAGGGGCCGCTGTGGGGCATCCTGGGGCTGGAGATGCGCCCGCTGGTGTCGGCCGATTACCGCGGCGACCCGCGCTCGGCCATCGTCGACGGGCTCTCGACCATGGTCGTCGCGGGCACGCAGGCGAAGCTCTATGTCTGGTATGACAACGAATGGGGCTATGCCTGCCGCATGGCCGACCTTGCCCGCATGATCGCGGCTTCGCTGGCATGACCGGCCGCCCGCTTGCCGCCTACACGGCCGTCACCGCCGCATACTGGGCCTTCATGCTGACCGACGGCGCGCTGCGCATGCTGGTGCTGCTCCACTTCCACACGCTGGGCTTCTCGCCGCTGCAACTGGCGTATCTCTTCCTGCTCTATGAATTTGCGGGGATCGTCACCAACCTCTCGGCGGGCTGGCTGGCCGCGCGCTTCGGGCTGACATCGACGCTCTACGCCGGGCTCGCGATCCAGATCGCGGCGCTGGGGCCTCGGGTGTGGCCAAGGACCTGGCCAAGATGTCCTCGAAAAGCGCGGTGAAGCTGCTGGCGCCCGAGGCACCCGGCGGGCTCTTCCGCTGGGTGGCCTGGCTCACCGGATCGAAGAACGCGGTGAAAGGGCTTGGGTTCCTGCTGGGCGCGGCGCTGCTGGCGCTGGCGGGCTTCGTGCCGGCGCTGCTGGCCATGGCGGGCGTGCTGGCGGCGATCCTGGCCGGTGTCGCGCTCTTCATGCCCGGCGGACTGCCCAGGGGGCGGCGCGGCGTGCCCTTCTCCGATGTGTTTTCGAAAGACCCGGACATCAACCGCCTCTCCGCCGCGCGGCTCTTCCTGTTCGCGGCGCGCGATGCCTGGTTCGTGGTCGGCATCCCGGTCTATTTCTACTCCGTGCTCTCGGACGGCAGCGCGGCGGGCAACCGCTGGGCGTTCTTCGCCATCGGCGTGTTCATGGCGGGATGGATCATCCTCTACGGAGGGGTGCAGGCGGCGGCGCCCCGTTTCCTGCGCGCCACGCAGGCGACGCGGGCCGAGAGCGTGGCGCAGGCACGCGCCTGGGTGGGCTGGCTGGCGCTGATCCCAGCCGGGCTGGCGCTGGCGGCGGTGCTGGCAGGCGGACCCGCGCCCTGGCTGACGGCGGTTCTGGTGGCGGGGCTGCTGGCCTTCGGCGCGGTCTTCGCGGTCAACTCGGCGCTGCACTCCTACCTCATCCTCGCCTTTTCGCAGGGCGCGCGGGTGAGCATGGACGTGGGCTTCTACTACATGTCGAACGCCGCCGGGCGTCTGCTGGGCACGCTCATCTCCGGTCTCGGCTATCAGGTGGGCGGCGTGACGGGCTGCCTCGGCGCGGCGGCGGTGCTGGCGGGGTGCAGCTTCGTCGCCGCCGGGCGTTTGTCGCGCGGGCTGGTGCGCCCCTAGCCGGGGTTTCTCCGACGCTGGCCTCAGCGCCCGACGCGCCGGTCGAGAGCGAGCGCGCCGTCGCCGAGCAGCGCCTGGACCACAAGAGCGACGGTCCAGAAGGCGGGAAATTCCCAGCCGCCGCCCGGGTTCGAGAACAGGAACCCCGCCGCGCCATGCGGCGTGTAGATCGTGCCCAGCATCAGCGGCACGAAGGCGAGCGCCACGAGACGGGTCTGGAAGCCCAGTATCAGCGCCAGACCGCCGGCGAGTTCGGCGAGGATCACCGGCCAGGCAAGCGCGCCGGGGACCCCGATGCTCTCGAAGAAGCCGGCCGTGCCGGCGGGGGTGAAGACGAGAAGCTTGATCCCGCCATGGGCGAGAAAGAGCGCGCCCATGCTGACGCGCAGCACGAGGGCGGCAAGCGCGGCCTGCCTTTCGGCAGGCACGGCCCGGGCAAAGGTCTGTTCGGTCATCGGTCTGTCTCCTGATCTGGTGGCGCTGCCCGGCGCGAGCTTGGGGGCGGGGCCGGGCAGCGAAAGGGGGACGGGCTCAGCGCAGGTCGTGATGCTGCACCAGCGACGTGTGGTCGTTGCCCGCCTCGGCCGCATCCCGGGCCGGGATCGCGGCGGTGGCCGCGCGGCTCACGGGTTCGATCGCCTGACTGCCGCTGGCCTGCAGGATCTGCAGCGTGACATCGTTCGGGTCAATCGATTCGGCCTGCGCGGCCGTGATGGCCGTTGCGTCCATGCCCGGAAGATGGGCCAGGTTCATTCCAATGATAATCCGGGCATGTGGAATATGATCCGTTCCAAAATGGAATCTATCAGCCGGGTTCTCCCCCCGACGGCGGCGACCGGTAGCGCTCGGCCAGGAAATCCACCAGCGCCCGCACCGCCCCCGCCAGATGCCGCCCCGGCGGCCAGAGCGCGAAGACGCCGAAGGGCGGCTCCTCGAAGTCTTCCAGCAGGCTCAGGGTGCGGCCCGCGGCGAGGCTCGGCGCGGCGACGAATTCCGGCGACCGGGCAATGCCGAGCCCGGCTTCGGCGGCATCGAGACATGCGTCGGGACTGGAATAGCGCAGCCGCCCGCGCACCGTAACGGAGACCGGCCCCCCGGGGCCGTGGAAGCGCCAGATCTCGCGGTCGCGCAGATTGGTATCGACGATGCACGCGTGCCCGGCCAGATCGCCGGGGGTCGATGGGTGACCGTGGCGGGAGAGATAGTCGGGCGCGGCCAGCACGATCATCCGCATGTCGCAGAGCCGTCGCGCGATCAGGCTGCTATCCTCGGGCCGGCCGATGCGGATCGCGGCGTCGAATCCCTCCTCGACGAGCCGCGCCACCCGGTCGGTGAACTCCACCTCGGGCGCGGTCAGCCGCAGCCGACCGCGCGGCGCGGCGGCATCCTCGCGCAGCGCCGCGTCGAGATCGTCGAGATCGTCGAGCAGGGCGCGGATGCGCTCGAAATAGGCCCGCCCGGCCGCGGTTGGCGCCAGCGCCCGCGTGGTGCGGTTGAGCAGCCGCACGCCGAGCGTGGCCTCGAGCCGCGAGACCAGCTTGGAGGCCTGGCCCGGGCTGGCGCCACGCATCTGCGCGGCAGCGGCGAAACTGCCGGTCTCCATCACCGCCACGAACATGCGGTCGGCTGCCAGTCGGTCCATGACTCCTCCGTGGCTGCGCGCCGATACTGCCCCGGCTGCGGGGAAAGCGGAAGCGGGCGAGATCTCGCCTTGCATTGCACGCCCCGCCCGGCGATCCTGAGTGCCTCGACGGATCAAAGCAACACTCGGCCCCGGCGGGCGAACGCCCCTCCGAAAGGTGAAGAACCTGGCGGTGACTTGCTGGCAGCGCGCGGCCTGAGGGGTCGGAATGGGCATCTTCGAGCGGTTTCTCAGCCTCTGGGTGGCGCTGGCGATCGGCGCGGGGGTCGGCCTCGGGCTTGCCGTGCCGGGGGTCTTCGCGGCAGTGGCGGGGCTGGAGGTGGCGCGCGTCAACCTTGCCGTGGCGGTGCTCGTCTGGGTGATGATCTATCCGATGATGGTGCAGATCGACTTTGCCGCCATCCGCGACGTGGGCCGCCGCCCGCGCGGGCTGGCGCTGACGCTGGTCGTCAACTGGCTGATAAAGCCGTTCAGCATGGCCGCCCTCGGCTGGCTCTTCTTCCGCGTCGTCTGGGCTGATGTCGTCGCGCCCGCAGATGCCACCGAATACATCGCCGGCATGATCCTGCTGGGCGTCGCGCCCTGCACCGCGATGGTGTTCGTCTGGTCCCAGCTTACCCGCGGCGATGCCGCCTATACGCTGGTGCAGGTCTCGGTCAACGACGTGATCATGATCTTCGCCTTCGCACCCATCGCCGCCTTCCTGCTGGGGGTCAGCGATGTGGCCGTGCCGTGGGAGACGCTGCTCTTGTCGGTCGTGCTCTATGTCGTGGCGCCGCTGCTGGCGGGTATCGCGACGCGGCGGCGGCTGGTGCGGGCGGGCGGCGCGGCGCTGGTCGAGCGGTTCCTCTCGCGCGCCAAGCCCTTCACCGTTCTGGGGCTGCTCGCCACCGTGGTGCTGCTCTTCGGCTTCCAGGCCGGGCGGATCGTGGCGCAGCCGGTGGTGATCGCGATGATCGCGCTGCCACTGCTGATCCAGTCCTATGGCATCTTCGCGATCGCCTATGGCGGGGCTTACGCGCTGCGCCTGCCGCACCGCATCGCCGCGCCCGCCTGCCTGATCGGCACCTCGAATTTCTTCGAACTCGCCGTAGCGGTGGCGATCTCGCTCTTCGGGCTCAACTCGGGCGCCGCGCTCGCCACGGTGGTGGGCGTGCTGGTCGAGGTTCCGGTGATGCTCTCGCTCGTCTGGCTCGCCAACCGCACGCGCCACCACTTCCCCGAAGAGACGGGCGCGCGGCTGACCGCCTGAGAGGGGGTCAGATACCCTCGCCCACGAAAGCCTTCTCCACCACATATTCCGCCGGGTCGGAGAGATCGTCGAACACCTTGCCCGAGGTCATGTTGTCGGTGATGCGGCCCATCCGCGGGCTCTCCTCGCGGGTGGTGGTGGGGTAGTAGCGCAGCCGGTCGGCGAACTCGCCGATCAGCGGATCGTCCCTCAGTGCCGCCACCAGATCGCGCCCATAGGCCAGTTCGGCCACTGTGCGGCAGGTGTGCATGAGCACCACTTCCTCGTAGCGCTCATAGGTCTCGGGGTCGCGGATGAGGCTGGCGAAGGGCGCGATGCCGGTGCCGGTGGCCAGCATCCAGAGCCGCCTGCCGGGCAGCAGCGCGTCGAGGACCAGCGTGCCCACGGGTTTCGGGCGCAGGATGATCTGCTCACCCGGCCGGATGTGCTGGAGCCGCGAGGTCAGAGCTCCGTCTGGCACCTTGATCGAGTAGAACTCCAGCGTCTCGTCCCAATTGGGCGAGGCGATGGAATAGGCACGCAGCAAGGGCTTGCCGCGCTCGTCGAGGAGCCCGATCATCACGAACTCGCCCGAGCGGAAGCGCAAGCTGCGCGGCCGCGTGGTGCGGAAGCGGAACAGCGTGTCGGTGTAGTGCTGTACCTCGGTCACTTCCTGCGCGTCGGGCAGGGCGGGGGCGGCTTTGGCGGTCGCGGTCTCTGTCACTGTGCTCAGCTCGTTCATGTCCATCCCGCGCGCCGCGCCGGGCGCGCGCCCCTCTCTAGGCGAATTGTTCTCAGGCGGAAAGCCGGTCAATTCCGCGCAGGCGATCGCGGTAGCTCAGACGCTG
>PHEG01000409.1 GCA_002842835.1 Alphaproteobacteria bacterium HGW-Alphaproteobacteria-2
GGTTCGGCGATCAGCCCGGCCTTGCGCGCGCCCGCGCTCAGCACCGACTGGCGGATCGCGCGTTTCTCCACCGGCGTGGCACCGTGCGGCACGCAGACGATGATCTTCGGTTTGGCGAAGGTCGTGCGCTTGTGAACCTTGCGGATGAAATACTTGATCATCTCCTCGGCAACATCGAAATCGGCAATGACGCCTTCGCGCATCGGCCGGATCGCCTGGATCGAGCCGGGCGTGCGGCCCAGCATCAGCTTTGCCTCCTCGCCCACGGCCAGAACCTGCTTGCGCCCGTCCTTGGTGTGGTAGGCAACTACCGATGGCTCGTTGAGCACGATGCCCCGGCCCTTGACATAGACGAGCGTGTTCGCCGTCCCGAGGTCGATGGCCATGTCAGCCGAGAAGAGGCTGGGAAACTTGCCGAACATCTGAGACATTCCCTTTCCGCGCCCTTTCAGGCGCCGTTTGCGGCACAGGGTGCCGCAAACGGCCTTATATGAAGCGTCACGCCCGGGCGCAAAGGGTATCGCATGCCCCGGCACGCGGAAAATCGCTGCCCCCCCTCATGAGACCGAGCGCAATCCGGCGTCAGGTGCCTGCTTGGTGCGCCGAATCAGCAGCCGGTTGAGCGCATTCACATATGCCTTGGCCGAGGCGACCACCGTATCGGTGTCCGACGACTGGCCGGTCACGATGCGCCCGTCCTCCTCCAGCCGCACGCTAACGGTGGCCTGCGCGTCGGTGCCCTCGGTCACGGCATGCACCTGGTATAGGTCGAGCCGCGCCTCGTGCGGGAAGAGCGCGCGCACAGCCTTGAAGGTGGCATCCACCGGCCCGTCGCCGGTGGCCGTGGTCTGGTGGTCCACACCATCCACCGTCAGCGTCAGGTCCGCCGATTGCGGCGCCTCGGTTCCGCAGATCACCCGCAGGAACTTGATGCTCAACCGGTCACTCTGTTCCGCGGCGGTCGAGTCGCGCATCAGCGCGATCAGGTCGTCGTCGTAGACCTCCTTCTTGCGGTCGGCGAGCGCCTTGAAGCGCACGAAGATGTCCTTGAGCTGGTTGTCGCCCAGTTCAAACCCCAGTTCCGAGAGCTTGGCGCGCAGCGCCGCGCGGCCCGAATGCTTGCCCATCACCAGGCTGGTGGAAGCAAGGCCGATATCCTCGGGGCGCATGATCTCGAAGGTCTCGGCGTTCTTCAGCATCCCGTCCTGATGGATGCCGCTTTCATGCGCGAAGGCGTTCTTGCCGACGATTGCCTTGTTGTACTGCACCGGGAAGCCGGACACACCCGAGACGTCGCCGAGCCCGTTGATAGTGCATTCGATCTGCCGGGCCCCTGCCTCGACCGCGGCCAGCGCGTTCGCCGTCGCCATGCCGAGGTCGTTGTGGCAATGGGTGGAGAACACAACCTCGTCCGCGCCCGGCACCCTCTCCAGCAGCATGGCGATCAGCGCGGCACTCTCGCGCGGGGCGGTGTAGCCCACCGTGTCGGGGATGTTGATGGTGCTGGCCCCCGCCTTTATGGCAATCTCGACGACGCGGCAGAGATAGTCATGCTCGGTCCGCGTCGCGTCCATCGGCGACCACTGCACGTTGTCGCAGAGGTTGCGGGCGTGGCTGACGGTGGCATGGATGACCTCGGCCATCGCGTCCTTGCTCAGCTTCGGGATGTCGCGGTGCAGGGGCGAGGTGCCGATGAAGGTGTGGATGCGCGGGCGGGCGGCGTGGCGCACCGCCTCCCAGCAACGGTCGATATCGGTGGTATTGGCCCGTGAAAGGCCGCAGATCACGGCGTTGCGGGCGCCCTTTGCGATGTCGCGCACCGCCTCGAAATCGCCTTCCGAGGCGATGGGGAAACCCGCCTCGATGATATCCACCCCCATCTCGTCGAGAAGCTGCGCGATCTCGAGCTTCTCGGAGTGCGACATGGTGGCGCCGGGCGACTGCTCGCCGTCGCGCAGCGTGGTGTCGAAGATCAGCACGCGGTCCTTCTGGGGCGTCGAGGTATCGATCATGGGTCTGTCTCTGGTCTGATTTCTGCTGGTCGGCTTGCCGGCGCGGTGCTGATCCCCCTGAGCGCGCGCGCCGGGGCCGGCACGCTCAGAGGCGGCTAAGCAGAAGAAGCGCGCCGGAAAGGGCGCGGCAAGGCAGGGTCGCAATGGCTGGGCCGTGCGTCATGGCGGGCATGATACCGCAGCGCTCGGCGAGGGAAAGGGGTAAATCTCGCCAGAAGTCCGGCCCGCCCGCCGCAACCGCCCTCCCCGCCGGCTGCAAGGTGGCAGGGGAGCGTCCAGCGAGTTGGGTGTCGTGACACACCAACAATGCGGCACTAGATGATTCGGAAAGGGGGAATACCATGCCTGAAGCCCTGATCCTCGGCGCGACGGGCCGGTTCGGCCGTCATGCCGCCGCCGCCTTCGCCATGGCGGGTTGGAAGGTGCGCCCCTACGACCGCCGCCGTGACAGCCTGCCCGAGGCAGCGGCGGGCGCACAGGTGATCGTCAACGGCTGGAACCCGCCCTACCCCGATTGGGCGGCGCAGCTTCCGCATCTTACCCGAAAGCTGATCGCCGCGGCTGAAGCAAGTGGGGCTACCATCCTGCAACCCGCCAACGTCTATATCTATGGCACCGGGGCACCGCAGGTGCTGCGCGCAGACACGCCGCACGCCGCCGCCAACCCGCTGGGGCAACTGCGCATCGAGATGGAGGCGCAGCTGCGCGACAGCGGCCTGCCGGTCATCCTTCTACGCGCGGGCGACTACATCGACACCGAAGCCAGTGGCGGCTGGCTCGACCGGGTGATGCTCAAGCCCGGCAGGGGTGTACTCGACTATCCCGGACGACCCGACATTCCCCACGCATGGGCCTTCCTGCCCGATATGGCGCTCGCCGCCGTGGCGTTGGCCGAACGGCGCGCGGAACTGCCGCGTTTCACCGAGGTGCTCTTCCCCGGCTACACGCTGACCGGCGCTGAACTGGGGGGCTGCTGGAGATGCGCTATCTCTGGAACATGCCGCACCGCATCGACGGCGCGGGTTTCGCGGATCTGCTACCGGGTTTCGCGCCCACACCGTTGCCGGAGGCGCTGGCGCAGGCGGTGACAGCCTAACCCTGCCCGATCTCGGCACGCAATTGCTGGCGCAACACGTCGATGGGGATGCTCTGCCCCTCGCGGCGGAAGCACCAGTAGGTCCAGCCATTGCAGCTCGGCGCGCCTTCCAGTGCCGCGCCGACCTGGTGGATGGAGCCCTTCACCGTGTCGGCGATCAGCGTGCCGTCGGCGCGCACTTTTGCGGTCTTGCCGTTGAACGAGGTCAGCACCTCGCCGGGGCGCAGGAGCCCCCGCTCCACCACCTGCCCGAAGGGGATGCGCGGCTCGGC
>PHEG01000410.1 GCA_002842835.1 Alphaproteobacteria bacterium HGW-Alphaproteobacteria-2
GGCGGCAGCCCGGTGATGTCCTGGCCGCCCATGGTTACGCGGCCCGAAGTCGGCTTCAGCACGCCGGCGATTACGTTGAAGAGCGTGGTCTTGCCCGCACCATTGGGGCCGATCAGCCCGGTGATCGAGCCTTCGGCGATGGTCAGCGAGGCGCCATCGACGGCGCGGAAGCCGCCGAAATGCTTGTGGAGGTCGTCAACGACGATCATCCCCTCTCCCCCTGTCGGTCCGGCGGTCCTTCAACGGCCCCGGTTCACTTGAAAACAGCCCGGCCTCTGACAAGGCCGGGCTGCCCCTTAGGTCATGTCCGCGCGGATATCAACGGAAACCGACGGTGGCGATCTTGCCGTCCTGGATCTCGATCTCGCGGTAGTTGCCCGCGCTCTCGCCCGGCCCGATCAGTTCCACCGCGGTGGCGCCCACATAGTCGATGTCGGTGCCCGCCTTGATCAGTTCGATGGCCTTGGCCAGTTCGCCGGGGAAGATCTCCACGCCCGGAGCGTTGGCAAGATCCATCACCTTGCCCTTGAAGTCGGCCGAGTTCGACGAACCCGCCGCCTGCATGGCCAGCATGATCAGCGCCGCGGCATCGTAGGATTCGGGCGCGAAGGCAGAGGTGCCCTCGAATCCCGCGGCCTTGGCGAGCCCCTGGAAGATCTCCGCGCCCTGGCTGTCGGTGCCGGGGAACTGGCCGAAGGAGCCGTTGAGCCCCGGCCCCACGTTCTTCGGCAGTGCCTCGCCGACCATGCCGTCGGGGAGCATGAAGGTGTCGAAGGCCCCCGAATCGAGCGCGGCCTGGATCACGCCGAGCCCGCCCTGGTCGAGGTAGCCCGCGACCACAAGGATCTTGCCACCCGCCGCAGCGAGCGCGCCGACCTCGGCCGAATAGTCGGCCTTGCCGTCCTCGTGGGGAATGTTGATCGTCACCTTGCCGCCCGACGCCGCGAAAGCGTTGGCGAAGCTGTCGGCAAGACCCTTGCCGTAGTCGTTGTTGGTGTAGGTCACGGCCACTTCAGTGATGCCGCGGTCCTTCAGGATGTCGCTCATCACCACGCCCTGGCGCGCGTCCGACGGCGCGGTGCGGAAGAAGAGCCCGTCATCCTCGGCGGTGGACAGCCCCGGCGAGGTGGCCGAGGGCGAAATCATCACGACGCCATTGGGGCGTGCGACGTTTTGCAGGATGGCGCCGGTGACGCCCGAGCAGTCGGCGCCCATGATGGCGTTCACCTTGTCCACGGTCACCAGACGCTCGGCGGCGGCGGTGGCAGCGGCGGCGTCGATGCAGGTCGAGTCGCCGCGCACCGCGGCGACCGTCTTGCCGTCGAGGATGCCGCCAGCGGCATTGACTTCGGCGATGGCAAGCTCGGCGCCCGCGGCCATGTTGGGGGTGATCGATTCCAGCGGGCCGGTGAAGCCGAGTATGATGCCGATCTTGATGTCCTCGGCATGGGCCCCACTGGCGAGCGCCATGGTAGCGGCGCCGGCAAGCAACAGACGTTTCATTGGTCTCTCTCCCAGGTTGGTAAAAATTATGCGGCGATCCTAAAGCCGCGGACGCGAAACGCAATTGCTTTCGGCATGGCGGCTTGGCGGTCGCGCAGCGCGGCCCTACCTTGGGTAGAAAGGAGACCACAGATGCGACCGGCGATGATCCTCGTTGTCCTCCTGGCGGCTTCCGTGGCGGTGTTCCGGGCGGGGCCCGGTGCCCGCGCGGGCGAGATCGATACTGCCGCCGGGCGGGTGTCCATAACCCCCGTGCTGACCGGGCTTCCATGTCGAAGCTGGCCGTGTGCAGCCGGTGGCGGGCCTGCCTGAAATCGAGGTGGACGGGCAGGGCGGGCTCTTCGACGTGCTGGTGCCGCGCGACTTCGCCGCGACGCGCGAAGTCTTCCTCAGCTACGCGGCGCCCCAGGGCCGCGACAGCGGCACGGCGCTCGCCCGCGCGGGGCTCTCGCAGGACGGCTCGCAGCTCGAAGGGCTGCGCGTGCTCTTCGCGCAAGCCCCGGGCTCATCGGGCGGGCGGCATTTCGGCGGGCGCATCCTCGAGGGGGCGGATGGGCATCTCTTCCTGACCATCGGCGACCGCGGCGACGACGACAGCGCGCAGGATCCTGCCAGCCACAACGGCACGGTGGTCCGGCTGAACCGCGACGGCTCGGTGCCCGCGGGCAACCCCTTCGCGGGCCAGCCGGGCGCGCGGCGCGAAATCTGGAGCTACGGCCACCGCAATCCGCAGGGCGCGGCGCTCGACGCCGAGGGGCGGCTCTGGGTGCACGAGCACGGCGCGCGCGGCGGCGACGAGGTCAACCTCGTCCTCCCGGGCGCCAATTACGGCTGGCCGGTGATCGCCTACGGGCGGCACTATACCGGCCTGCCGATCGGAGAGGGCACGCACAAGGAGGGCATGGAGCAGCCCGCGCTCTATGGGCGGGCGACATGTTCGTGGGCTCGCTCAAGTTCGACATGATCGCGCGGCTGGAACGCGACGGCGAGGGCTGGCGTGAGGCCGAGCGTCTCGCCGCGCCCGAAACGGGGCGCGTGCGCGACATCCGCGAGGCGCCCGACGGCAGCCTGTGGTTTCTCTCGGTGCACGAGGGCGCGGTGTTCCGCATGGCGCCCGCCGAGTGAGTGGCGCGCCTCAGACGCCCGAGGCCTTGCTGCCCCGCTCGCGGTAGGGCGTGGTGGCATAGAGCGCGCGGTAGCATTTCGAGAAATGCGACGGCGAGGTGAAGCCGCAGGCCAGGGCCACGTTGATCACGCTCATGTCGGTCTGCATCAGCAGGTTGCGCGCCTTCTGAAGCCGCAGTTCCATGTAGTAGCGCTTCGGGCTTCGCCCGAGGTAGCGCCGGAAGAGCCGTTCGAGTTGCCGGGTGGACATGCCCACCGCCTGCGCCAGCGCGGCAGGCGAGACCGGCTCCTCGATCGCCTTCTCCATCATCTGGATCGCCGCGCCCAGCCGCGGGTGGCGCACGCCGATGCGCGTCGGGATGGACAGGCGCTGGGTGTCCTGGTCGGTGCGGATCGCGCTGTAGATGAGCTGGTCGGCCACCGCGTTGGCCAGGTCGGTGTCGTGGTCGTCGGCGATGAGCTTCAGCATCAGGTCGATCGAGGCGGTGCCGCCCGCCGCCGTCATCCGGTTCTGGTCTGCCACGAAGACCGAGCGCACCAGCGTGACCTCGGGAAACTCTTCCTCGAAGGCGTCCTGGTTCTCCCAGTGCAGGGTGGCCCGCCGCCCCTCGAGCAGCCCTGCCTTGGCCAGTGCATGCGCGGCGGTGCAGAGCCCGCCCACCGCCACGCCCCGGCGCGCCTCGCGGCGCAGCCAGTTGACGATGCGCTTGGTCGTCGCAGACTGCACGTCTATCCCGCCGCAGACCATCAGCGTATCCTCGCGGGCGAGTTCGTCGAGCCCCATGTCGAGCCGGAAGCCGATGCCCGCGGAGCAGGTGACGCTCTCGCCGTTCTCGCCGGCGGTGGCCCAGGTGTAGAGCGTGCGCCCGGCCATGCGGTTGGCCAGCCGCAGCGCCTCCACCGCCGAGGCGAACGAGATCAGCGTGAACCGCTCCAGCAGCAGGAAGACGAAGCGGCGTGGCTTGGTTGTCGCGGCCGTGGTCATGGCGCATTTCCTCCGCACCGGGTGCAACCACCCGGACCCGAGCGAAAACAGTTTTCCCGCCCGGGATCAAGAGTGCCGCGCTCACGGCCCTGCGCGCGATCGCGTCTGGCCATGGCCGGGCGGGATGCTGTAAGAAGCCCGCGAATGTGGCGACAGGAGTGGCAACCATGACACGGTCCTGGAGCAGGAGCGACTGGCGCGAGAAGCCCAGGGTGCAGATGCCCGACTACCCCAACGCGCAGGCGCTGTCCGGCGTGGAGGCGCAATTGCGCCAGTATCCGCCGCTCGTCTTCGCAGGCGAGGTGCGCAGGCTCAAGCGCCAGCTTGCCGAGGCGGCGGCGGGGCGCGCCTTCCTGTTGCAGGGCGGCGACTGGCCGTGGTGCTGACCTTCGGCGCAAAATGTCCGGTGGTGAAGGTGGGCCGCATGGCCGGGCAGTTCGCCAAGCCGCGTTCGGCGCCGACCGAGGTGGTGGGGGGCGTCGAGCTGCCCAGCTATCGCGGCGACATCATCAACGACATCGCTCCCACGCCCGAGGCCCGCATCCCCGACCCCGAGCGGATGCTGCGCGCCTACACGCAGGCCGCCGCCTCGCTGAACCTGCTGCGGGCCTTCAGCCAGGGCGGTTTTGCCGACATCCACCGGGTGCATGCCTGGACGCTGGGCTTCACCGAGAGCGACGAGGCCGAGAAGTACCGCGACATGGCCAACCGCATCTCGGACGCGCTCGATTTCGTCACCGCGGCGGGCGTGAACGGCGAG
>PHEG01000411.1 GCA_002842835.1 Alphaproteobacteria bacterium HGW-Alphaproteobacteria-2
ACTGCACGGTGAGGAACTGTTGCACCGCCTGGGGCAAGCCGGCGTCATGGCTTCGCAGGGCAGCGCCTGCACCGCAGGCGGCACCGAGCCTTCGCATGTACTGCTGGCCATGGGCCTGGACCGTGACGAAGCACTTTCTACCGTGCGCTTCTCGCTATCGCGGGAAACGACGGAAGCCGATATCGACCTGGCCGTGATTACGGTAACGGAAATCATCAAGGCCATGACCGGCGGACTGCCGGCTGCGGCGTAAGCAGTTAATCAAACCGAAAGGAAACATCGTGAAAGTCATGATCAGGCGTAACGAAAAGGGCGAACTCTCCGCTTATGTGCCGAAGAAGGACCTGGAAGAGCCTATCGTCAAAGTAGAAAAACCCGACATGTGGGGCGGACTGGTGACGCTGGCCAATGGCTGGCAACTGGCACTGCCCGAGATGGCGGCCGACACACGCCTGCCGATTACGGTCGAAGCACGCCGCCTGAGCGAATAGGAGTTCATCATGTGCATCTCAACAGAAACCATGAGCGAAATTGAAACGGCATTGATCGAGTTCAACAAGCTGACCAACAACCCGCTGCCGCTGCTCAAGGATTGTTTTCCCGACCTCAGTTTCGTGCGCCTTTCGGCCCGCGACATGGACGAACCGCCGTTCCGCGCGCTGGAGAATTTCAACCTTTACCTGCTGGATACGCGTGAGCATTGTGTGCAGATCACCAATGACCCGAGTGTGGCCAGCGGCATCGTCGTTGCCCAACGGTAAGTACCATGGCTGATAGCGCTGTAACCAATAGCACCATGACAGACAGCACTGTGACCGATACCTGGATACCGCTGTCGGACCCGGACTATACCGAAGCTGAATTCGCAGCGTCGGCCATGGCGCTCGGCCGCACACAGCAAAGCAACGGCCCGCTGACCGAGGCCTTTGAGTCGGCGTTCGCCGCCTATGCCGGGCGGCGCCATGCGATTGCCGTCAGTAGCAGCACCGTCGGCATGTTGCTGGTGCTGAAGGCCGCAGGCATCGGTGCAGGGGATGAGGTGATTGCCCCCGGCTACAGCTGGTTCCAAACAGCCCAGGCCATACACTGGACAGGAGCGACGCCGGTGCTGAGCGAGATCGACTACTGGTCGCAAACCCTCTCAGCAGACAAGGCCGCCACCAAGGTCACACCTCAGACGCAAGCCATCATCGGCATCAACGTCAACGGCCATCCGGCAGACTGGGAAATGCTGCGCGCACTGGCGGACCAATCCGGCGCGCTGCTGATCGAGGATGCCAGCGAATCCATCGGTTCACGCTATCAGGGCAAACTGGCTGGCAGCTTCGGCGATGCGGCGATCTTCGATTTCTCCCAGCCTTCGGCCTTGTGCTGCGGCAAGGCGGCGATGATCGTCACCGACGACGACACGCTGGCATTGAAGATACGCCACTATCGCTTCCGCAGCCGTCATGAACGCGCCTCGCTCACCGCCTCGTTGCGGCCGCCGCTCGATGTCGGCATCACCGAACATGCCGCGGCATTGGGGCTGGTGCAGCTCAAGCGCCTGCCGGAGATACTGGCCCGGCGCAAACAGGTCGAAGCCTGGTATGAGGCGCAGATTTCCAGCTTCGAGGGCATCAAGCCGCCATATATCGCGCCCGGCGTCGATGAAGTGCACTGGATGCTCTATGCCGTGCATCTCGGCACGCGTTTCTCCGCCAGCAGCCTGGATGCGCTGGTGGAAGACCTCGATACCGAACTGGTGGAAGCCACCGCCTATTGCCG
>PHEG01000412.1 GCA_002842835.1 Alphaproteobacteria bacterium HGW-Alphaproteobacteria-2
GCTCATGGGCGGGCTGGAGCGCGCCACCGCGGGCCGGGTCATGGCGCTGGGCCAGGATCTCTCGGCCATGGGCGAGGACGCGCTGGCGCGGTTCCGCCGCTCGAATATGGGCGTGGTCTTCCAGTCTTTCCACCTGATCCCGACGATGACCGCGCTTGAGAACGTCGCGCTGCCGCTGGAACTTGCGGGCGCACACGATGCCTTTGCCCGGGCGGCGGCGGAACTCGAGGCGGTCGGTCTCGGGCACCGCACCGGCCATTACCCGGCGCAGCTTTCGGGCGGCGAGCAGAGCCGCGTGGCGCTGGCCCGCGCCGCCGCGCCGCGCCCGGGCGTGCTGCTGGCCGACGAGCCTACCGGCAGCCTCGACAGCGCCGCCGGAGCGGTGGTGATGGACCTCCTCTTCGGGCTGCGCGAGACGCATGGCACCACGCTGGTGCTGGTCACCCACGACGCGGCGCTTGCTGCCCGCTGCGACCGGGTGGCACGGATGCACGACGGGCGGCTGACGGGCGAGCCGCGCGCGCGGGCCGCGGAATGAGGCTCGGCCTCGCGCTTGGAATCGCCCGGCGCGAGATGCGCGGCGGCGTGGCGGGGTTTCGCGTCTTTCTCGCCTGTCTCGTGCTCGGCGTCGCGGCCATCGCCGCGGTGGGCAGTGCGCGGCAGGCGATCGACGAGGGATTGCGCCGCGAGGGCGCCACGATCCTGGGCGGGGATGCCGAGATCACGTTGACCTACCGCTTCGCCGAGGATGCGGAACGCGCGTGGATGGCCGAGCGTGCCGTCGCTGTCTCCGAAATCGCCGATTTCCGCTCCATGGCCACGGTGGGCAGCGGCACCGGCGCCGACCGGGCGCTGACACAGGTGAAGGCGGTCGATGACGGCTGGCCGCTGCGCGGAACGGCTCGACTTGCCCCGGACATGCCGCTCGCCGAGGCGCTGGCGGGCAACGGCGCGGCGATGGAGCGGGTGCTGGCAGACCGTCTGGGGCTGAAGCCCGGCGACGGCTTCCGGCTGGGAGGGGCCGAGTTCACCCTTCGCGCGATCCTGGAACGCGAACCCGACGCGGCGGGCGACGGCTTCGGCTTCGGGCCGCGCACTCTGGTGCGCCTGGCGGCGCTGGAAGGCTCGGGGCTACTCGCACCCGGCACCCTGTTCGAGACGAAATATCGCCTGTTGATGCCCGAGGAAACCGACCTGGAGGCCATGCGGCAGGCCGCGCTCGCTGCCTTCCCCGAGAGCGGGCTGCGCTGGCGCGATGCGCGGCGCGCGGCGCCCGGCGTGGCGCGCTTTGTCGAGCGGCTCTCGGCCTTCCTGGTACTGGTGGGGCTGGCAGGGCTGGCCGTGGGCGGCGTCGGCGTGGCGGCCGCGGTGCGCGCCTATGTCGAGCGCAAGGTGCCCACCATCGCCGTGCTGAAGACGCTGGGCGCCGAGGGGCGGCTGGTGCTCGCCGCCTATCTGGCGCAGGTGGGAGCGCTGGCGCTGGCGGGCATCCTGGGCGGGCTGGCGCTGGGTGCGGCACTGGTGCTCATTGCCGAGCCCTTCGCCGCGCCGCGCCTGCCGGTGCCCGCGGTCTTCGCCGTCTATCCCGGCGCGCTGGCCGAGGCGGCGCTCTACGGTGCGCTCACCGCGCTCGCCTTCACGCTCTGGCCGCTGGCGCGGGCGCGCGCGATCCGGCCAGCGGCGCTCTTCCGCGAGAGCGCGGGGCGCGCGCGCGGCGGCTGGCCGGGCTGGGGTGCGGCGCTTGTCTGCCTCGGCGCGGCGGCT
>PHEG01000413.1:0-1757 GCA_002842835.1 Alphaproteobacteria bacterium HGW-Alphaproteobacteria-2
GCCGCTCAGTCGGCGGTCAGGAGCCGCGGGCGCGAGCGCGGCAGCAGCGGCTTCTCGGGGGCGCGGATGTCGAGGTCGAGCGCGCCGTCCTTCACCCCGATATGCACGATGCCGCCCTTGGCGAGGCGCCCGAACAGCAGTTCCTCGGCAAGCGGCTTCTTGATGTGCTCCTGGATCACACGGGCGAGCGGGCGGGCGCCCATCTTGTCGTCGTAGCCGGTGTCGGCGATCCAGTTCGCGGCTTCCTCGGTCAGGTTGAAGGTCACGTTGCGGTCGAGCAGTTGGGCCTCGAGTTGCAGCACGAATTTTTCGACCACCTGGAGGATGACCTCGCGCGGCAGGGCACGGAAACTGATGACCGCGTCGAGCCGGTTGCGGAACTCGGGCGTGAAGGTGCGCTCGATGGCAGCCACGTCCTCGCCCTCGCGCCGCTCGCGGCCGAAGCCGATGGCGGCCCTGGCGATCTCTGCGGCCCCCGCGTTCGTGGTCATGATCAGGACCACGTTGCGGAAATCGACCGTGCGCCCGTTATGATCGGTCAGCTTGCCGTGGTCCATCACCTGCAGGAGGATGTTGTAGACATCCGGGTGCGCCTTCTCGATCTCGTCGAGGAGCAGCACGCAATGCGGGTGCTGGTCCACCCCGTCGGTCAGGAGCCCGCCCTGATCGAACCCGACATAGCCGGGCGGTGCGCCGATGAGGCGGCTGACGGCATGTTTCTCCATGTATTCGGACATGTCGAAGCGCAGCAGTTCCACCCCGAGGATGGAAGCGAGCTGCTTGACGACCTCGGTCTTGCCCACCCCGGTGGGCCCGGCGAAGAGATAGTTGCCGATGGGCTTCTCCGGCTCGCGCAGCCCGGCACGGCTGAGCTTGATCGCCGAGGCCAGCGCCTCGATGGCGGCATCCTGGCCGAAGACCACGCGCTTGAGGTTCTTCTCGAGGTCGCGCAGCACCTCGGAGTCGTTCTTCGAGACGCTCTTCGGGGGGATGCGCGCGATCTTGGCCACCACGGCCTCGATCTCCTTGGGGCTGATGGTCTTGCGCCGCTTGCTCTCGGCCAGGAGGTGCTGGGCCGCGCCCGCCTCGTCGATCACGTCGATCGCCTTGTCGGGCAGCTTGCGGTCGTGGATGTAGCGCGCCGAGAGGTCCACCGCGCTGCGGATCGCGTCGATGGTGTAGCGGATGTCGTGATGTTCCTCGAAATAGGGCTTGAGGCCCATGAGGATCTTCACCGTGTCCTCCACCGAGGGCTCGTTCACGTCGATCTTCTGGAAGCGGCGGCTGAGCGCGCGGTCCTTCTCGAAGTGCTGGCGGAATTCCTTGTAGGTGGTGGACCCCATGCAGCGCAGCTTGCCGCCCTGAAGCGCGGGCTTGAGCAGGTTGGAGGCGTCCATCGCGCCGCCCGAGGTGGCGCCCGCGCCGATCACGGTGTGGATCTCGTCGATGAAGAGGATCGCGTCGTCATGCGCTTCGAGTTCGTTGACGACGGCTTTCAGCCGTTCCTCGAAGTCGCCGCGATAGCGCGTGCCGGCCAGCAGCGCGCCCATGTCGAGCGAATAGATCGTGGCGCCCGCGAGAACCTCTGGCGTGAGCCCCTTGACGATCTTGTGCGCCAGACCCTCGGCGATGGCGGTCTTGCCCACGCCGGGGTCGCCCACCAGCAGCGGGTTGTTCTTGCGACGGCGGCAGAGCACCTGGATGCAGCGCTCCACCTCCGGCTCGCGACCGATCAGCGGGTCAACGTCGCCCTTGCG
>PHEG01000413.1:1809-3132 GCA_002842835.1 Alphaproteobacteria bacterium HGW-Alphaproteobacteria-2
TAGCGCGTCATGTCGCGCTCCTGCAGGAAATAGGCGGCGTTCGACTCGCGCTCGGCGAAGATGGCGACCAGCACGTTGGCGCCCGTCACCTCGGTGCGACCGGAGCTTTGCACGTGAATCGCGGCACGCTGGATCACGCGCTGGAACGCCGCCGTCGGAACCGCCTCGGAGCCTTCGACATCGGTGACGAGCGTGGCCAGTTCCTCGTCGATGAATTCCAGCAGCGCGGCGCGCAGTTCCTCGATGTCCACGCCGCAGGCGGTCATCACGCGCGCGGCGTCGGGTTCGTCGATCAGCGACAGCAGCAGATGTTCAAGCGTCGCCAGTTCGTGTCGGCGCGCGTTGGCCTGTGCGAGCGCCGCGTGGATCGCCTTCTCCAGGCTCTGCGAGAACGATGGCACGATGGCCGCTCCTCTTTTGCGTTCGGGGCGATGATGCCTTCATCGACCCTGCTTGCTCAAGTTTAATGTTCGGTGTTCCGGGCCCTTGTTCAAGGGCAAGGCACACAACTTTCCTTCAGCAGGTGCCGCTGCCTGCCGGGGCGGCAGGCCGCCCATTCAGAAGGCATCCTTGCGGCGGCGCAGTTCGGCAAAGACCTCGGCATCGGTTGCATCGCTCAGTCCGACGGCAGCCTTCACCCCCGGCTGGCCAGTGCGCAGGAAGGGGTTGGTGGCGCGCTCCTCGTCGAGCGTCGAAGGCACGATGGGCTGGCCCGCCGCATCGGCGGCGGCGATGCGCGCGCTACGCTCGGCCAGCGCGGGGTTGGCGGGCTCGATGCTGGCGGCGAAGCGGGCGTTGCCCGCGCCGTAGTTGTGGCCCGAATAGATGCGCGTCTCGCCGGGCAGGGCGTCGAGCTTGGAGAGCGAGGCATACATCTGCTGCATGGTGCCCTCGAACACGCGCCCGCAGCCCAGGCCTGCGGGAAGTGGAGGGCCAGATGCCCCAAGGTGTGGCCCGACACATCGAGCACGTGGCCCTGTGCGCGGCCAACCGCCACGTTGTCGCCTTCGGCGAGCGCGGCGTCGAGCCGCGGCAGGCGGTGCGCGTCGGCGCCCGCGCCCAGCACCTGCGCGCCGGTCTCTGCGCGCAGCGCGTCGGCGGCGCCCGAGTGATCGGCGTGGTGGTGGGTCAGCAGGATCTGCCCCAGCCGCCAGCCGCGCGCGGCGAGCGCGGCGAGGACCGGCGCGGCCTCGGGCGCATCGACGAGCGCCGTCTCGCCGCTTAGAGCGTCGTGCAGCAAGTACGCGTAGTTGTCTCGCAGGCAGGGGACGGTGACGATCTCGAGGCTCATGGAAATCTCCTGCACTCCGGTCTAGGGTCGGC
>PHEG01000414.1 GCA_002842835.1 Alphaproteobacteria bacterium HGW-Alphaproteobacteria-2
GACATGCGCGATCTCGGGGCGGAAGTCGTCGGGCCGGGTCTTCTTCAGAACCTCGCGCCGCGTGCCGCCCGTCCTGGTGACCAGCGTCGCGGCATCCGCCCCGGGCTCGGCGTTCACTTCCCATTCGATATGGCCCTCGGTGCCCTGCAGGCGCAGCCGCTTGATCGCAGGGTCGGTGATCACGTCCTGCACCACGCGGCCCACGAGGCCCGTTTCCGTCACCATGTCGACCTGTGCGATGCGGTCGTACTCCGCTCCCCCCGCCGCCACCATGTCGAGCGTGGCCGAGACGCGCACCACCCGCCCCGCGCCCGCCACGCGGGCGAAATGCTGCCAGATGTTCACGCCGTGCGAATGTTCGCAGAGCGCGCCGCCGCCGCGGCGGGTGAAGCCGAGATAGGTGTCCTGCGGCCCGGCAAGCCAGGGGTGTGCGCCGAAGATGCCCGCCCAGTGCTCGCGCACCATGCCGTCGAGGGTGAGCACCTCGCCGATGGCGCCGTCCTTCAGCCAGCCCTCGGCCAGCACGGTGTTGGGAGTGAGGCAGTGGTTGTAGCCGACCAGCACCACGGTGCCGGTCTCGGCGGCCTTCGCGGCCAGCGCGCGGCAGTCTTCCAGCGCGGGGGTGCAGAGCGGCTTCTCGATCACCATCACCCGTGGCGGGTTGGTGGCCAGTTCGGCCATGGCGATGCGCATGTGCACATCGGGCGGCGTGCCGACGATCACAACGTCGAAGGTCTCGCCCGCCACCGCATCCGGCGCGGCGAGGCGGATCGTCTCGTCCCAGGCCCCGTAGCGGGTTGGGTAGATGTCGGTCTTCGTGCGCTCCAGCGCCGCCGGGTCGATGTCGCAGATCGTCACCGCCCAACCCTGACCGCGGGAGCCATGCGCCAGATGGTTGCCGATCGAGCCCGCGCCGAGGATCTTCACCCGTGCCGTCATTGCCTGCCCCTTGCCACTGCCCGCCGCTTTTGCCGCGCTTTAGCCGGAAACGCGGGGCGGCGCCAGTGCCGGGCGGCTATGCCGCAGGGCAACACGCTTTCGCATTGCGCCCACCTGCGCGCTCGCCCATTCTCCGCCCGCCAAGGGAGGGCTCATGCGCGCCGGTCTCGTCTTTCTCCTTCTCGGCTATGTGCTGAGCCAGTTCTACCGCGCCTGCCTCGCGGTTCTGGCGCCCTTTCTGGCTACCGACATCGGCGCGACAGCGGCCGATCTGGCGCGTGCCTCGGGCCTTTGGTTCCTGATCTTTGCGGCGATGCAGATCCCCGTGGGCTGGGCGCTCGACAAGCTGGGGCCGCGGCGCACCGCCGCCTGGCTGCTGGGGCTAGGTGCGGGTGGTGGTGCGGCGCTCTTCGCGGTCGCGCCCGCGCCCTGGGCGCTCGATCTGGCGATGGCACTGATCGGGATCGGCTGCTCGCCGGTTCTGATGGCGGGCTATTTCATCTTCGCGCGGACGTATCCGGCGGCGCTCTTCGCCACGCTGGCGGGCGCCATGCAGGGCGCGGGAACGCTGGGCAACCTTGCCGCGGCGCTGCCGCTCTCGCTCGCTGCCGAGGCGATCGGCTGGCGCGCCTCGATGGCGGCGCTGGCTGGAGTGACGCTCGTCGCGGCACTGGGCATCGGGCGCTTCGTCGCCGACCCGCCGCGCGCCGAGTCGCCCACAGGCGGCGGCTCGCTTCTGACATTGCTGGCGATGCCGGCGCTCTGGCCCATCTATGCGATGATGATCGTCAACTACGCCCCCGCTGCCGGCCTGCGGG
>PHEG01000415.1 GCA_002842835.1 Alphaproteobacteria bacterium HGW-Alphaproteobacteria-2
CCAGCGCCCGCTCTCCTCGCTCCAGTAGCGCAGCGCGACCCCGGCGGCGGCGAGCCGTGCCCATTGCGCCCGGGCATCGGCCAGCGCGGCCGGATCGCCCCCGTCGAAGACGAGGCTCGCGCGGGCAAGCCCGGCCACTTCGTTCACGCCGATTTCCGCCCCGTCGATGGCGATCAGCGCCTCGCGTCCCACGACCTGCCCGGGTGCCAGGGTCAGCAGCACGGGATGCGCGTCGTCCTTCGGCCCGCCCGCGCGGCCGTGCGGAAGGAAGCCGTCCTCGGGCGAGAGCCAGAGCTTCTCGTCGAGCCAGTCCATGCGCGCGGCATCGGACCCGCGCAGTTCCACCCGCCAGCCCGCGGCGAGGGATTTCTCCAGCAGCGTGGGCAGCACCGCCTCCAGCGGGCTGCGGGTGAGATGGTAGAAGAAAACCTCGCCCATCAGCCCTCGAAGCGCTCGCGCACCAGCCGGTCGAGCGCGCGCACCCCCCAGCCCGTCGCCCCCTTGGGTGCGAGCGTGGTTTCCTCGGGGGACAGCGCGACACCGGCAATGTCGAGATGGATCCAGGGCAGCCCGTCGGGCACGAAACGCGCCAGAAAGCGCGCCGCGGTGACAGACCCCGCGGCGCGCCCGCCCACGTTCTTCACGTCGGCGATGCGCGACTTCAGCAGCCGGTCGTAACCCGCCCCGAGCGGCATGCGCCAGGCGCCCTCGCCGTCGGCCTCGGCGGCCTTGAGGAAATCGGCGCAGAAGGCATCGTCACTGGCGAAGACGCCAGCGTTGTCGTGCCCGAGACTGATGATGATCGCGCCCGTCAGCGTGGCCAGATCGACCATCGCGACCGGCTTGAAGCGCTCCTGCGCATACCACATCACATCGGCAAGCACGAGGCGGCCCTCGGCATCGGTGTTGATCACCTCCACCGTGTCACCCTTCAGCGTGCGCACCACGTCGCCCGGGCGCTGCGCACGCCCGTCGGGCATGTTCTCGACCAGCCCGACGATACCCACCACATGCGCCGCGGCCTTGCGCCGGGCGAGCGCGTGCATGAGCCCGGCGACGACTCCCGCGCCGCCCATGTCCATGGTCATCTCCTCCATGCCCGCGGCGGGCTTGATCGAGATGCCGCCGGTGTCGAAGACCACACCCTTGCCGATCACGGCAAGCGGCGCGCCTTCGGCGCCCTTCCATTCCATCACAACCACATTCGACGGACTCGCCGAGCCCTGCCCCACGGCGAGCAGGGCGCGCATGCCGATACGCTCGAGCGCCAGTTCGTCAAGCACCTCGACCTCGACGCCCAGCGCGCGCAGCTCCTCGAGCCGCGCCGCGAAGCTCTCGGTGGTCAGTACATTGGCGGGGGCGTTGACCAGATCGCGGGCCAGGAACACGCCCTCCGCCCGCGCCGCGAGGGGCGCATAGGCCGCCGCCGCAGCATGCGGCCTCGCGCACATCACCCGGAGCGGCCCGGGACGGCCGCCGGCATCCTCACCGGTCTTGAGGTCGGTATAGGCATAGGCGCGCAGGACCAGCGCCTCGACGATCTCGGGCAGCCGTGCGGTGGTCCCGGCGAGCAGCGTGAGCGCGCCCTCGCCTGCCTGCCTGGCGATCGCCGCACCCGCCTTGCGCGCCTCCTCCGCCGAGGGGCGGCGGGGCAGTTTCACCACAATCAGCGCCTCGGCGGCGAGCCCGGCGGGGAAGTGCAGCACCGACGCCTCGCCCGGCTTCAGCTTGGCGAAGGCGGGGCTTGCCGCGAG
>PHEG01000416.1 GCA_002842835.1 Alphaproteobacteria bacterium HGW-Alphaproteobacteria-2
TTCCTTCGTGCTGCCCGAGGAGCGCCGCGTCCCGGCGGCGAAGGAGTCGCTGCGCTGGGAATTCGCGCGCAACGCCGCGACCTTCGAGGCGGGCATGGGTACGGGGCCCTGGCTGATGGGCGAGACCTTCACCGTGCCCGACATCCTGCTGGCGCATATCTGGCGCTGGGCCGCGGTGGCGCGCTTCACCGCCGAGGTGCCGAAGATCACCGCTCACGCCGCGCGCTGTGCAGAGCGCCCCGCCTTCCAACGGACCGCCGCGCGGGCGAAACCTGCGGCCTGACGCGCCGCCGTCGCTTCAGAGGGTGAGTTCGGCGAGACCGAGTCCGGCGAGCGCCGCCACGCCCAGCACAGCGGGCAGGGGCCAGTGGCGCGCAAGCAGCAGCGTGCCCGAGAGCGCCGCGATCGCCACCGCGGGCAGAGAGAGGCTCTCCCAGTCGGGCACCAGCATCTGAAAGGGGCCGAAGCGCGCCAGCGCCACGTCGGCGAAGAAGACATGCGCCGCGAACCATAGCGAGAGATTGAGCACCACCCCCACCACCGCCGCCGTGACCGCGGTCAGCGCGCCCGCCAGCCGGGGCTGCGCGGTGATCCGCTCGATATGCGGCGCGCCCGCGAAGATCCACAGGAAGCAGGGCACGAAAGTGACCCAGAGCGTCAGCGCCGCGCCGGCCATGCCGCCCCAGAGACCGTGCTCGCGGAAGGCTGCGAGAAAGCCCACGAACTGCGTCACCAGGATGAGCGGCCCCGGCGTTGTCTCGGCCCTGGGTCATGTAGGCAAGCACGGCATACGCGCCGCCGAAAGTGACGACGGCGAGTTTCGAGAAGAAGAGCGCGATCTCGGCATAGACGCCCGGGTATGCCAGCCAGAGCGCCGTCACCGGCCCGAGCCAGAGTCCGCCCCAGAGTGCCACCGTGCGCCAGGTGCGGGCCGCGGCGCGGGGCGGCGCGGGCGATGCGGTCGCCTCGCCGCGCGCGCGGGCAAAGCCCCAGAGTGCGGCGAGCGCCACGATCAGCGGAAACGGCAGAGCCAGTAGGAAGATGCCGAGAAACGCAAGTCCCGCCACCACCCAGCTCTCGGCCTTGCCCAGCGCCCGCCGCGCGAGGCGCAGAAGCGCCTCGATGACGATCACCACCACTGCGGCCTTGATGCCGAGGAAGAGCGCCGCGACCACGGGTGCCTGCCCGAACCATGCATAGACGATGGAGAGCGCAAGGATCACCACGGCGCCCGGCAGCACGAAGAGCCCGCCCGCGATCAGCCCGCCCCGCACGCCGCCCAGTCGCCAGCCCGCATAGCTGGCGAGTTGCATCGCCTCGGGACCCGGCAGCAGCATGCAGAAGCCAAGCGCGCCCAGGAACTGCCGTTCGGTGAGCCATTTCAGCCGGTCCACCAACTCGCGGTGCATGAGCGCGATCTGCGCCGCCGGGCCGCCGAAGGAGAGAAGCCCGATGCGCCCGAAGATGCGTACCAGGTCGGCGGTCGAGGGTGCGGGTTCAGGCTCCGGCAAGGGTGAGCCCCTCAACCAGAAGGCTGGGCACAACCCGGCTGAGGTGGGCGCGGGCGTCGTTGGCGGGGGTGAGGCGCATCAGCATCTCGCGCAGGTTGCCTGCGATGGTGCACTCGTTGACCGGGTAAGCAATCGCGCCGTTCTCCACCCAGAAGCCCGCCGCGCCGCGCGAGTAGTCGCCCGTGTTGGGGTTGATGGTGGCGCCGATGAGCGAGGTGACTAGCAGCCCGGTGCCCATCATGGTGATCAGTTCATCGCGGCTCTGGTTGCCCTGGGTCAGGGCGATGTTGCTCAGCCCGGGGGAGGGCGGCGCCCCGGTGCCCCGAGTGGCATTGGCGGTGGAGGCAAACCCCATCTTTCGCGCGGTGGCAAGATCGAGCGTCCAGCCCCGCAGGACGCCGCCCGAGACGATGGCGCGCCGTGCCGTGGGCAGCCCTTCGGCGTCGAAGGGGCGCGAGGCTGGGCTGCGCGGGCGCAGCGGGTCTTCCACGAGGTCGAGAGCGGGCGGCAGCACCGGGCAGTCCAGCGCATCGCGCAGCCAGCTTGCGCCGCGGGCTATGGCGGTGCCGTCCACTGCGGACAGCAGATGCCCGATCAGGCTGTCGGCGACCCGCTCGTCGAAGAGTACCGGCACCGCGCCCGTTTTCGGGCGCCGCGCGCCCGCCCGCGCTGCGGCGCGTTCGCCCGCCTCGCGGCCCACTGCATCAGGGCTGGGCAGATCGGCCTGGAAGACGCGGCTCTCGGCGGACCAGTCGCGCTCCATCGCCAGCCCCTCGCCGCTGATGGCAACGCAGGAGAGCGCGCGCGAACTGCGCGCATAGCCGCCCGAGAAGCCGTTGCTGGCG
>PHEG01000417.1 GCA_002842835.1 Alphaproteobacteria bacterium HGW-Alphaproteobacteria-2
ACCCGACTGCTTGACGATACCGTAGGCGGTTGAAAGCCCGAGCCCGGTGCCCTCTCCCGGCCGCTTGGTGGTGAAGAAGGGCTCGAAGATCTTGTCGCGCTGTTCTGCCGGGATCCCGGTGCCGCTGTCGGTCACGCGCAATTCCACATAGCGCCCTTCGGGCACGGTGAAACGGCCCTGCTCGCGCGGTGCTTCTAGCGCCAGCGGCGCCACGCTCACCCTGATCTCGCCGCCGTCGGGCATCGCATCGCGCGCATTCACGACGAGGTTCATCAGCACCTGCTCGATCTGGCGGCGGTCGGCGCGCACCGCGCCGAGCCCGGGCTCCTGGCTGATCGAGAGCGATACCCGCTCGCCCACGAGACGGCCCAGCAGATGAGACATCTCCGCGATTGTCTCGCCCAGATCGAGCCACTCGGGCTGCTGGGTCTGCTTGCGCGAGAAGGCAAGCAACTGGCTCACCAGTCCAGCAGCTCGATTGGCGTTCTGGGCGATCTGCTGGAGATCGCCGAAATCAGGATCGTCGCTGTCGCGGCGCAGCAGCAGCAGATCGCAATGCCCCGAAATCGCAGTCAGCAAATTATTGAAATCATGCGCGATTCCCCCTGCCAGTTGCCCGACGGCCTGCATCTTCTGGCTTTGAACCACCTGCGCCTCGAGCGTCTTGAGCTCGGTGGCGTCCTGGAGCACGGCGAAGAGTGTGTCCGGCAGCCCCGCCGCACGGTCCAGCGTGACTTGGAGAAAGGTCTCGCGCGTGGAGCGGCGCAGACGCATCACCTCCGGGCGGCGGAGCGTGCGGCCCTCGCGCGCATCCGCCAGCCAGTCCTCTACCGGGCGACCCAAGCCTGTGAACAGCGACTCGAAGACCGTGCGGGCGGGCAGGTGCCCGCCCAGGAGTTCGCGTGCCTGGCGGTTGGAGCGCAGCACCTCGCCATCGGGGCCGATGAGCATCAGCGCCACCGGCAGATCCTCGAAGCCCGGTCCTGCAGCCGCGGTCGCGGCCTCGCCCGCTCCCGCACCCACCGCCGACAGGCGGATGTCCTGCCGACCCGAGGCGTCGCTGCGCAGGTAGACCGCCACCTCGCACGGGCCATCCGGCGTGGCGATCCGGCACGTCGCGCCGTCTTCGGGGGGTATGTCGCCAAAGATACCCGCCAGATCGGCAATGCGCCCGCCGAGCAGCCGCCGCATGGGTTCGTTCATGTAGAGCACCGTGCCGCCTGCCGAGGCAGTCAGCATGGCGCTCTCGATCATCGGCTCTGCCGCAGTCTCTCCAGGCGCGGCGTCGCGCAGCCGCCACAGGAAGCGCCCGCCCGGCAGGCGATGCACGCCGAGGTGCAGTGCGCCGCGGCGCGCCGGGGCCAGCATTCCGGCAGCACCCGAACGCCCGGCAGCGGTAGCGAGGCCCTGTGTCAGGGCCGCCACATCGCCTTCCATATCATGTGCAAGCAGCTCGACGAGCGTCTGCCCGCCTTCGAGCGGGCCGAAGCGCTGGCGCGCGGCCGGGTTGCGGTGGATGATCCGCCCGGCATTGTCGGCCAGAACCACCGGCTCCGGATCGAGTTCGAACAGGGTCTCGGGCGGGTCCGTCGACGCGACCTCTGCGGAGAATCGCCCCACAAGAGCCACGATGAGCGCCAACGCCGCGCAGACGGAAGCTGCCGAGAGCAGCCCCAGCCCGACTTCGCGCTGGGGCATCAGCACCGCCGCCACACCCAGCGCCGCGGCCAGCCCTGCAAG